>JABMRP010000438.1 GCA_013202535.1 Planctomycetota bacterium | reverse complement strand
TCGCGCGGAGCGCTCCACCATTGCCACTGGGGATCGGTATAGTCGTAGGCCTCGGCGGCGATGTCGATCTGCTCCAGACCGTCCTCACCGCGAAAGACGTAGGGGCTGAAGAGTTTGCGCTGGCCGTAGGTATTGGGCTCGAAAGCCAGCGCGGCCCCGTAGACCAACTCGTTGCGGCCCACGTTGGCCCGCAACTGCGCATAGATCTGCGCTTCGGAGATGCCCGGATGGGTTTCCACAAAGGTCGCCGTGGTTTCCGCAATTTGTGCGGCCTGGCGGAGGTTTCCGTCGAACCGGCTCGCGTAGTAGCCGGCCGATTGCGTCATTCGCGCCTCGACGTCGGTGCGCGTTCGGCGCTGCATCTGAACGATGCTGATGCCGAAAATCACGACATAGATGACCGTGATCGGCAGCACGGTAAGCAGCAGGACATTCCAGCGGGTAGACAATCGCATTACGCGGCTCGATGCAAAGCCATAATGAAAGGGGTCACTGGGCGAGGAGGCCCCGCTTGGCCCCGCCGCCAATTCACACCACTTTACTCACCGGCGCCGGCGGATTCTACCCCCTCCCTGAGATGGGACGCCAGGAGTGGAATGGGGCCAGTTGCGGTTTCGGGTGCCATGGGAACGACGATCGCCCCGCCCACGAGCGACTTCGGCCATTTGGCCGGCGACCTGCGGGCGACTATAATCGCCCGTAGAGGACATGTCCCGCTCACTGGGTGGGAGGAAGGCGCCATGAATCGAACCGCTCTCGCTGCGCTGGCCGCCCTGGTGCTGGCCGGCGGAATCGCTGCCGCAGCCGAGTTCCGCGCCCGGCCAGCCGAAGCGACGCTCAGAGATGCCCAGCGGACCTAACCCCGCGTCGGCCTCCAGCCGGACTGGTATCCGACCCACTTGGTCGGCGATCGCCGCTATCGAGTCGATGCCAACACGGCGACCGACGTTACCGACCCCGACACGTCGAAGCACCGCCGGGCGAGCGTCTCCGAGGACTACGAACTCCGCTGGGTCGGCGCCGCCGAGGGCGTCGCCTTCCTGGTCGCGGACCGCGTGCGGGAAAAGTACGATCCCGACAAGCCGGGGACAAATCGCCGGTTTCACCGCCTGGACCTCGGCTTGATGAAGTGGCTCGATCCGTTTGAGTTACCCGAGCCGTCGATTGATCGCTACCGGAAAAACGTGATTCACTTTGGCGGCAGCGCGGCTCAGAAGCCGCGGCGCCACGTGCTGGCAGATCATCTGCTCGTGACGCCCAGAGGTATCGTCGTGCTGTGCGAGGAGACGATTGAGCAGCAAAACACGTTCGCTTCCGACATCGTGCAGTACGTTTCGGTCGGCTACCACGTGAGTTGCTATGCCCCGAAGAGCACGCGCGTCAAGTGGAATCGGCCCGTCCGAGACGGCAATCGGGGGCACCGCGTCGTCGGATACAGTATGCGGCGGTATGACGATTCGATCCAGCGGCTCACCTACGTGCCCGGCTCCCACGATGACGACCTCATCCTCGTCTGCCGTGGCGAGCGCGATGCGGTGACTTGTCTGGCGGCCGCCAACGGCAAGGTCTGCTGGCGGATCCCGGCCATTTGGGAGTACGAGCGGGGCTTCATCGGCCCCAGCACCTTCCTGCACTACATCGAGCGGTTCGGGCTGGACTTCATGGCCGCGCAGGCGGCCAAGAGCCCGGTGCTCCGCGGCAACGAGGAGGAGATCGACCGGAAGGAACTCGCCGAGGCGATCCGGTGGAAGATGGCGTCCCGCCGCAAGCTTACTGCCGCCCGCAAGGCCTTCTATGCCCGCTACCAGGGCCGGATCACCGCGGGGCCGATCGTCGTGCCCGATGCCGACGGGTTTGGCAACCCCAGGATCTACGTGGCCGCGACACGATCGCTCAAGCCCGAGCCGGGCTGTGTGGAGCAGCCGGAGCACGCGTTTGTCTACGAGATCGAGCCCCATCGCTGGGGCGGCCCGGAGATCACCGGCATGACCCGGCTGCCGCGCGCCGTGATCGGCCGGCCGTATCGGAAAGTTCCGGGCGGCTTCGTCCTGTCGTGCAGCCAGGGCTGCATGGTCCGCCTGCGGACCTACGAGCCGGTCTTTGGCGCGATCATGGGCCCCGGCAGGGCGGCCGACGACCTGATCCTCCAAATCGACTGGTACCGTGAGTATCTGATGCGGAGCCCGTCCGCGTGGTTCAGGGCCGACCCGCCCACCAACGTGGCCGGCTTCTCCAAGGCGCGGCTCTTTCGGCCCAGCAGGGCCTACGTCCGCGGGAAGGAAGACAAGGTTTACGACTTGCAGATCAACGTGGTCGATCTGCGGACCGGCTTGGACCGCGACCTGACACTCTCCGTCCCGTTCGAAGGGAAGCTGCCCATCCCCGAAACGGGCCTCGGCTCGTTCAATCGGGGGGATCCCACAGAGCGCCTCTACGCCAGCGGTCCCCATGCCGTGTGGATCGACCACCTTGGCGTCGACGGCGACCGGTTGACCGCCGTGGTCGCCCACGGCTCCCAATGCACGGCGCTGACCTTCGACCTCTCGGCGATACTTGCCGACGAGCAAGCGTCGAGAGGCGAATGAGGTGCGGGATTGGCGAATAGGATCCCTATCGACCGCTCGGGGGCGAGTGTCTCCAGGGCCGCGAAGAGATCCCGGCAAGTGCGTATATAGGCGGCCTCTGGCGATTCGGAACTGGACAGCAGCAGCGCGGGGTTGCCGGGGCCGGCTG
>JABMRP010000045.1 GCA_013202535.1 Planctomycetota bacterium | reverse complement strand
TTCGCGGCCGGCTGCTTCGCTCTGGCGCTGGTGGCCTGTTTGCCCGTCGCCGCAATGGGGCAAGAGGAGGCCGTGGCATCGGCCACCCCGTCGACAAGTTCCCCATCGGTCGCCACCCGGGAGGATCCGCGCGTGGCCACTTTGCTGCCACGTCCGGCGGCCACCGATCCTTCGACTCGCGCCGCTTTGTACATGGCTTTGGGGCAGCAGGTCGACGCGCTGGAGAAACGAGGCAACCTTCTCAAGACGGTGGCCCGGCTGATTTGCCCCACGGTGGTTCACATCGAATCCGACACGTCCCGCCGCTCGACGACCTCCCGCGGAGGCACTCGCCAGGTCGAGGAAGCCGGCTCGGGGGTGATCATCCAATGGAAGGGGCAATTCTACGTATTGACCAACGGGCACGTCATTCGAAACGCCGTCAACGAGAGTGTTCGCATTCATCTGGCCGACGGACGCGTCATTCATCCCGACCAGCGATGGATTGACCCGGCCATCGACGCCGCGGTGTTGCGCGTTTCGGCAACCGATCTGGTGGCCGCCCCGCTGGGTAACAGCGACAAGATGGAGATCGGCGATTTCGTCCTGGCCGTGGGAAGCCCGTTCGGGTTGAGCCATTCGGTGACCTACGGGATCATCAGCGCCAAAGGCCGCCGCGACCTCGAACTGGGGAATTCGGGGGTCCGGTTTCAGGATTTTCTGCAAACCGACGCCGCGATCAACCCGGGCAATAGCGGTGGTCCGCTGATCAATCTGCGCGGCGAAGTGATTGGCATCAACACGGCGATTGCCAGCAATTCGGGCGGAAACGAGGGCATCGGTTTCACGATCCCCATCAACATGTTTTTCCGTGCGGCGCGACAATTGATCGAGGACGGAACCGTCAATCGTGCGTTTCTGGGCGTGGTGCTCGACTCGAAATATGGGCCGTCCCGGGCGGCCGAGGCCGGTCTCTCACGCCCGGTCGGAGCGCGGATTACGCAAGTCACCCCCGATTCGCCCGCCCATACGGCCGACCTCCACGTCGGCGACATTATCTTGCAGTTCGACGACATCCAGGTTGAGGACGACAATCATCTGGTGAATCTCGTCAGCATGACGGATATCGGCCACGAAGTGTCGCTGAAGATCGTTCGCGACCGGCTGCCGATCACCGTTCGCGTGGCCGTCGGAGACCGCAAGAAGTTCAACCAATAGCCACCCGCAACTGGGTAGCTGAATTCGCGACGGGTGCCGGCGGTTATCCCCAGCGGCCGGCTCTTTCCAGGCCGCGCATGACTTGGGCCTTCACTTTCTCGATGTCCACGCCCACGGCCACCTCCATGTTGTGCTGGAAGACGGGCACGCGGCGCCGATCGAAGATGGTGGCTCCGGTGGTGAGTTCCCCCTTGGTCTCCACGTCGCCGACCATCTCCTCCGTGGCGAATAGCTCGGCGTCGGTTAGCGCCGCCAGCGCCACCGCATCGTGGATGTGAATTCCCTCGAGCCCGAACTCCTGCCGGTACGAGCGGAAGACGGGCGGCAGAATCGTTCGCAAGAACTTACCCGCCCGGGTCGACTCCGCCGGGAGTTCGTGGAATAGGTCGTAGGTCATCACCACCTGATTGGTCACGTCCAGCGGGACCAGGGTCTTGGTGCAGCGCGACCGGAAGACGGCACGCGCCGACTGCGGATCGCAGTACATATTGAATTCGGCCGCCGCCGTGATGTTACCCGGCCCGCGGACCGCACCCCCCATCATGACAACGCGCCCGACCAACGAGGGCAGTTCGGGATCGCGCTGGAATGCCCGGGCGACGTTGGTCAGGGGTCCCAGGGCGAGGATGGTCACCGAGTCGGGATCGGAGCGAAGGACGTCAGAGATCACCTTTTCCGATGGTCGGCGGTGATGCAACTCGGCCACGGCGAAATTGGCCCCCCCCAATCCGTCGGGCCCATGGACCCGTCGGCCGTCGACCGGCAGGCCGTCGTCGGGCATCGAGGCGGCTCCAATGCGGGGCCAACGCGGCGGATCGAGCAACTCGATGATCGCCTGCACGTTGCGCGTCGCTTGCTCCGGCGAAACGTTTCCGCCAACCGCCGTGACCGCAACGACGTCCAGACGAGGGTCCGAAAGTGCCAGACACAGGGCGATCGCATCGTCAATGCCCGGGTCAACGTCGAGGATTACCTTCCTGGCCATCTATCCCTCGTACTCTAAGTCATCGCGCGGATCGTTGCATGAACCGGTGCATCGCGTAGCACGGGCCCTCAAAACATACCCCGATTGTAGGAATCTGGACCCCGCCGGGCAATACCGATGTCGCCCCAACACACTCCCACGCGAAAGCAGCACGGCCATGCAACAGCTATCGCCGACAATGACCGGCCGGTACAATGGGGCGGCAGCAGGGTACGCCCCCTCCGACGGAGACGTAGATGATCGAAAACGCGATAAACCTAGTGGAGGGGGGAACCGACCTCTCCATGGGCCAGATGTCCGAAGCCATCGCCGCGCTGATGAGCGGCCGGTGCGACGAGGACGAAATCGGGCGGTTCCTGCTTGCCTTGCGCAACAAGGGGGAGGCCACCACCGAAGTGGCGGGTGCCGCCGCCGCCATGCGCAGCCGGATGACCCGCATCCGCAGCTCCCGATCCGGCCTGCTCGATACTTGTGGAACCGGGGGCGACGGCTCGTCGACCTTCAATATCAGCACCGCCGCCGCATTGGTGGCCGCGGCCGCCGGCGTGCCGGTCGCCAAACATGGAAACCGGGGAATCACCAGCCGAAGCGGCTCGGCCGACGTACTGGTCGCCCTGGGCGTCCATATCGATGTCGATGTACCCCGGGTCGAGGCCTGTCTCGATGAATTGGGAATCTGCTTCTGCTTCGCCCCGCTGATGCATCAGGCGATGAAGCACGTGGCCGGAGTCCGCAAGAAGCTGGGCGTGCCGACCATTTTCAACATGCTCGGGCCGCTGGTCAATCCGGCGTCGGCCCCCTATCAACTGCTGGGCGTCGGCCGCGATGCGCTCCGCCCGCTGTTGTCCGAGGCCCTGGCCATGTTGGGCGCCCGCCGCGTACTGGTGGTCCACGGCTGCGACGGCCTGGACGAGGTGACCCTGGGCGGACCGACCGACGTGACCGAAGCGGCCGAGGGCACCACGCGGCAGTTCCGGTGGACACCCGAGGATTTCGGCCTGGAAAGAGCCGACATGAAATCGCTTTCGGTCGAAGGTCCCGAGCAGAGCGCAGCGGTGATTCGCGACCTATTCGCGGGCAAGAAAGGCCCCGCTCGCGACGTTGTCGTGGCCAACGCGGCCGCGGCTCTGTGGACCGCCGGTCGTGACGACGCGCTGGCCGAGTGTACCCGTCTGGCTGCCGAAGTGATCGACAGCGGCGCGGTCGCCGAGCTTCTGGCCCGGCTGGTGGAGCGGACCAGCGCATGATGAAACCGGCAACCCTTCGGCTGGTGCTCCTGGTCTCCTGCTGCCATGCCCTGGTCCATGTCTACGAGCACTCGTTTGCCTGCGTCGAGCAACTGGTCGCCGACGACCCGGCCTTCGGCATCCGATCCTCCGAGGATTCTTCGGAACCGGCGGATGACGCAGCCGTGGAGAAAAAGGCGAAGAAGATCACCGGAACGCTTGGCTCGGCGCTTCGGCTTCCCTTCGGACTGTGTGCCCTGCTGGCCGGTTGGCTGGCCGATCGTTACGGCGCCCGGCGGTTGCTGCTGATCTATTTGGTCGGGTGCAGCGTGGCGGCGCTGGCGGCCTGGTTCTCGCCCGGGTTGGCGTTTATGTATCTGGCCATGTTCACGATGGGGACGTTTGCCAGCATCTATCATCCGGCCGGAGTGGGGCTGATCTCCCATTGCACAACGCCGGAAAACCGGCCCATGGCCCTGGGATACCACGGAATTTTCGGCTCGGCGGGCATTGCCGCCGGTCCGTTGCTGGCCGGACTGGTCCTACATACGGGAGCCACCTGGCGCCAATACTATCTCGTCTTGACCATTCCCGGCGTCCTCCTGGCCTTGCTGCTGCGATGGCGGCTGGCGCACCAGCCGGAACTCACGCATGCGGTCGCCAACGATGCCTCGGCCACCAACGGGGAGGACGACGCCCACTGGACTTCTTTCTCCACGCTACTGCTGTTGGCCAGCCTGTCCGGATTTGTCTACGCGGCGATCCTCAATTTTCTGCCGCGCTACTTGGGCGACTCGGGAATCTTGCTGGGCAACATCCCGGATGCGGCCTTGCGAAACTATCTGACCAGCGCCGTGCTGCTTTTGGGAATCATCGGGCAGTACACGGCCGGCCGGCTGGCCAAACCGAGCACGCTGGAGCCGCTGATGGCTGGTGCTTTCTTTGCCGCCGTTCCCTGTGTGCTGTGGATGGCCTTTGCCGAAGGCGCGGCGCGCATTTGGGCAGCGGCCCTGTTCGCCCCCGTCTTCTTCATGCACCAACCGCTCTACAATAGCCTGGTCGCCAAGTACGTCCCCCGGCGACGGCGAAGCACCTGCTACGGCCTAAGCTTCACGCTCGGCTTCGGCTTCGGCGCCCTCGGTCCCACGTTCGCCGGAT
>JABMRP010000437.1 GCA_013202535.1 Planctomycetota bacterium | reverse complement strand
GCGATAGACCCCCGCGGCCGCCGCGGCCGCCGCCACCAGTGCGGCCAGGCCGACCGTCTTGGGCCGTCGCTCGACCCAGCCCACGACGCGAGTCAACTGGCGGTCGAGCAGGTGCTCGCCCCATGCCCGTTTGGGAGTTGTGTCGAAGCGGCCCAAAAGCGCCAAGCCCGGCAGCACCAGCGCAACGCTCAACAGCACCATCATCGAGCCGACGGCCATCATCAGGCCGAAGTCCTGGACCGGCCCCACTTTGGCCACCGAAAGCGAGACGAAGCCCACGGCGGTCGACGTGCAAGCCCAGAAGACCGGCGCCGCCAAGAGCGCCGCGGCGTGCGAGAGGGCCTCCGGCGGCGCCAGGCCGGCCGAGCGGGCGTCGCGAAACCGCACGATCACGTGGACCACCGTGGCGATCCCCACCACGGTGACGATGGCCGTGAGCATCGAGCTGACCATGCTCAACCGCAGACCCGAGAGGACCATGGTTGCCCGCGTCATCAAAAGCGCCAGTTGCACCACGGCCACGGGGACGATCACCCAGCGAAGGCTGCGAAAACAGAGGAGGATCACGGCGGCCAACAACACGGTCGACGCCCAACCGAGACGCCGGCCGTCGGCCTCGAGGTAGCCGAAGCCGTCGACCACCATGACCGGCTCGCCGGCAAGCATGCCCGAGTGGACCGGCTGGGGAAGCGCCTCGACGATGCGGCGCATGCGCTCGATCACCTCCCGTCGCGGTACGTCGGCTTCCGACTCCGGGGCGAGCATGCAGACGACGGCCGCGATCCGGCCGTCGGCGCTGTGCGTGTAACCCTGGAATAGTTGGCGAAGGCACGTTGCCATCGCGCTATTCGGTTCGACGATCGAAAGGCCCAATGGCTGATCGAGGCTCAACACCCGGTCAACGCCCGGCACCGCTTCGAGTTGGCGGCTCAGCCCGGCCAGGCGACGGATGCCGCGGCCGTCCGCGTGAAGCAGATCGTCGTCGGCGTAGACGGCCAACACGATCTCGTTTCCGCCGAAGGTCCGCTTCAATCGCCGGTAGGGCGCCAAGAGGGGATCGTCGGGGGCAAACATGTTCTCGATCGAGCGGTCGAACTGAAGCCGCCGGGCCGGAACAAGCGCGGCCGCCCCCAGAACGATTCCCAGCACCAAGAGCGGGGTCCGCCAGGCAATCAGGAAGTCGCTGATCCGATGGGGCGGACGGTGCATGATTGCGAACGCGTTACGAGTCGAGCAGGGGCCGGAAGCTCGTCCAAGATACCACGGCCCGATGCAGACGGTCCAGGCGCCCCGGGTCGACCTCGGCATGCAGCGATGGGCTGCGGAACCGCGAGCATGACTCGCCCGAAAAGCCGTTCGATCCCGCCCATGCCGCGAAACACGTCGTAACGGTCCTCGTTGGAAGAATCGCGTGGCGCGGCGGGCGGGGAGGCCGCACATTCGCCCCAGCCCGACCGCCCACAGCACATCTCGGCCGGCGCTGGCGCCGAGCTTGGCTTCCGTGCCCGATGTGACGGTTCTTTGCGAAAACGCGGATGCCCACGCTGTGTGGGGCCCGGCAGATTCGCTCCGCCGCGAGCCGACAGCGCGCCGATGTCGGTAGAGAACGTACACAGCGACCATCACGCGAAGACCAGCAGAGGATCGACGGGATGAAGAAAGACACGTTTCGGGTAGTCACCCGGGGGGCCGACGGGGAAATCCGCATTCGCGACTATGACAGCCAAGAGGACCTTTTGAGACGCCACACGCAAGTCGGCGTTGACGATTGCAGCACCGATCTGGAGTTACGGGGCCTCCCCGTGTTTCGAGGATTGATCGGCCCGATGCCCGAAGGAGAGAGCGTGATCCGCTACGAGTCGCCGGAAGTATTCGAGACTCTCACCAAGGTTTGGAGCATTGCCAAGACTCCGCGACGTGTAAGGACCCGTCCGCCCGTTTCAAGCTGAAGACGCTTGCTCCTACATCTTCTGTCCGTTCGGACAACAGGTCGTGAAGCCCGCTCGTGATTGGCGATTCGTCTCTGAGAGCGCCCACGGCGGGCGACTCAGCACAGCAGCCCTCTGAAGCGGCCGATCTCCGTTTATATGGGACGAGTGGGAAGCACGGGGAGTTTGCGCAATCTGTCCGGCTTGTCATGTTCTTATTGATCCTTCCTTCAGAAAGGGGGCGATACAACCGTTACAGTCTGGAAAACCAGTTCGGTCCGGCATGCTCGAGTACAAGGGCCGATCACGCGGAAATTCTCAATTTTGTGGGGGGAATGCGAGATGAAGAGCAAGTTGTCCATGATTGCGGTCACCTTGGCGTTGCTGGCCTTTGCCCAGCAGGGCCAAGCACAGATGATGGCACCCCCCCCATACATGGGCTATGCACAGCCGGTTCCATATGCACAGCCAGGTCCATATGCACAGCCAGGTCCATATGCACAGCCAGGTCCATATGCACAGCCAGTTCCATATACGGCTCAGGGGGGGCATTATCCGCAGATGTTCGCCCTCGCCGCGCAAGGTGCGCCCCAGCCGCTTTCCTCGGGATTCGCCCCCGCGGCTTCGACCGGCTGTGGTTGCGGGGATGCCGGGTGTGCCGGAGGCTGTGGGGCAGGCGCATGTGACCCCTGTTGCGATCCGACGTGGGAGGTTTTTGCCGACTTCCTGTACCTCCGGGCACGCGACGCGGAAGTGGCTTACGCCGTTCCCATCAATGGAGCAGTGATTCCTCCGCCGGGGGCCCCGATTCAGATCGGATCGACCGCCGTGGCCGATTTCGATTACGAGCCGGCCTATCGGGCGGGCTTCAGCGGCGCCCTGGGCGGTTGCAGCCGGATTGGCGCAAGCTACACGTTCTTTGAAACTCAGACCTCTCACAGCACCGCAATCGCTCCGCCCAACGTTATCCACTCGCTGGTCTCACACCCCGGCACCGACACCGCCAGCCAGCGCTTCCTCGCGGCCAGCGCGGAGTACAGCATGGATTTCGACCTGATCGACGTCGACTTCTCCCGGATCGTTTCCCGCGGTCAGCGGCACGAGATTAGCTGGCTGTTTGGCGCCCGGTACGCCGGATTGCAGCAGGACTTCATCGCGAGTTTCGGGGTTCCCAACAACGGCGAGGTGGTCACCACCGACATTCACTTCGACGGGGGCGGCATCCGCACGGGGCTGGACGCCGAATGGTACAGCTCGAACCGCTGCTGGCTGGTCTACGGCCGTGGTGCGGCCAGCTTCGTGGCCGGTGAGTTCCGCGGCTTCTACACGCAGGACGACCTCTTCGGCCAGAGAGAAGTCTACACCGACTGGACCGCCGGCCGGGTCGTCAGCATGCTGGACATTGAGATCGGCGTCGGCTGGACCAGCTCGGACGGGTGCCTGCGCGTCACCGGCGGCTACTTGGTGAGCGGCTGGTTCAACACGGTCAACACCGACGAGTTCATCAACGCCGTGCAGACCAGCGAGTGGGCCGGCCTGAACGACAAGATGACGTTCGACGGCCTCGTCGCCCGAGCCGAAGTACGGTTCTGAGCCGATCCGGATACGCGGATCAAATGACTTCGGGTTTGGGAGGGGGACAGTCCCATTTTCCCTGCGGGAAAATCGGGACAGTCCCCGAGTGATTCTTCGGCGGTCGCT
>JABMRP010000436.1 GCA_013202535.1 Planctomycetota bacterium | reverse complement strand
TTTTGTGCGAAGCACCCTTCGGGCCTTGCGGGCAAAAGGGTCCTGACCCCTTTTCCCTTAATCGGCGGATTCCGCCTTGGGCTTACGCTTCTTCAGGGCCTTGATCTTGGCACGGACCTTGGCCGCTTCTTTCGGTTTCTTATCCTGGAGGTGCGCCTCGACGGCCCGTTTCCAGGTCTGAATCGCCTGGTCTGACCGGCCGGCTCGATCGCACGCGTCGCCAAGGTGGTCGAGGATCATGGCGTCGGAACCCTCATCCTCTTCACCCTCGTCGCGACGGACCGCTTTCTCCAACTCGGCGATCGCTTCGGGGTATCGGCCCAGGCGAAAATAGACCCACCCGAGGCTGTCGCGGTAGGCCGTGTTGTCGGGTTCGGCCTCGATGGCCTTCTCGATCATTCTCAACGCGCGTTGAAGGTGCTTATCTTGGTCGGCCCAAAGATATCCCAGGTCGTTGGCCGCCGAGATGTCGTCGGGAAACTCGTCCAGCACCTGCTGGAGCCACTCTTCGGCGCCGGCCAAATCATCCTCCACGACACAGATATTGGAGAGGACCAGACGGGCCGCGCGGAGCGCGTCGCGGGTCCGCTCGGAATCGAACTGGGAGTCGAACCGATCGAGTAGTTTCTTGTACGCTTCGGTCGCCGCGGGATAACGCTCGGCATGATACAGGACCCACGCCTCGCGGCTGGCCAGTCGGGCCGACTCCTCCTGCAACTCGGCCGCCTCGCGAGCCGCCGCCAATGCGTCGTCGGTACGTCCGTCCAGTTCCAGGGCTCCGGCCAGATAGAAGTAATAGTACGGCTGCAGGTCCGTATCGGGAATCTCGTCGATCCCGCGGCGAAACACTTCGGCCGCCTCGGCCGGGCGATCTTCCATCAGCAGCGCCACGCCCCACAACATAAACAGGTCGGCGGCGCCCTCGGGATCGGCCTTGAAAGTCAAGTCGAAGAATTCGCCCACCACGTCGTGCCGTTTGCTTTCCAGGGCCAACAACATGGCCGCCAGAGCCGGACCACGTGTCGAATCCTCGGCCGAATCGGCTACGCGCCGGCGTACCAGTTCGAGCAAGCGGGTCACCAAGGCTTCGTCGCCGGCAATCTCCCCGGCTTCTTCGTCGAGCGATTGCAGGTCGGCGTTCTTTGCCACGGCCCGGACAAGCACGTCCAGCAGCTCCTCGGGGCGGCCCGTTTTCCGGTAGATGTGAATCAGGCGGCGGCTGCCCACGACACGGGGATCCAACTCGGCCAACTGCCGGTACAGCGGCTCGGCCCGATTGAGATCGCTGACCTCGAAGTATTGCTCCGCCAGCGCGTATCCCAGGGCGGCGTTTTTCGGATCGGCCCGATGGAGCGACTCCAGGCGGCCGATCAATTCTTTTCCCCGATCGAGGTCTTTGAGCAGTTTGGCCAGCAATTGGTAGGGAGCCCCATGTCGCTTGTCCGATCGGGCGTCGAGATAGACCTGCAGTTTGGCCAGCGCCTCCACGAGTTCACCCGCCTGATAGTGGACCCGCGCCTGGTTGTAGGCGAGCACGGCCTCGTCGGCCGACGCCTCGTGTGCTTTTTCAAACGCTTTGGTCGCCTCGTCCAACCGCCCGGCTTCGAGGAAGCTCTCGCCGAACAACTGGTAAGCGGTCGACGCCTCTCCCAGAAGCAGTTTCTCAAGCGACGGGTCCAGACCGTACTTGTCGGGGTGCTCCAGCGCATCGCAAACGGCGGCGAAATGCTCGGCTGCCTTCTCGTGTTGGCCGACGAGGAAGCAAAGCCGTCCGCTTTCCATGTGCAGGATCGCGTCGGCGGCCGTTTCGGCGGTTCCTTCGCGGGTGGCCAGCGCCTTCTCGAACATGACCACGGCGCGCTCGGGCTGGCCGTGCTGCGTCAGGAAAACGCCCAGCTTGCGAAATAGCAGAGGATCACCGCCGTCGAAATCCCCCAACTCCGCGTAGCGGGCCGCCTCCCACTGGCGATCCTGTTGACTGGCCAGCACGACCACGGTCTTGAGGACCGACTCGGCCTGAGGATCGTACCGCACGGCTCGTTGATACAGCCGCAGAGCGCCGGCATAGTCCTGGCGGCGGTGTTTGATTCGGGCCGCCGAGAACAAGGCCATCGCTTCGATCCGGTCGAGATCGGCCTCGGAACGGGATCGGACGGGGCGAAGCGGTTGAGGTGGGTCTTCGAGAATCAGCGGCTGTGCCTGCGGATCGCCGGTCGACTCCGTCACGTCGGCGGGCGTCGCTGGGCCGGTGGCCAACACAACCGCCACCATGAAGTTCAACGGGACGAACCATCGCGACAAGACACTCACGGCCACTTCCCCCTTACACGCCCGCGGGATCGCTCCGCGGGACTTGCGCCAAGAC
>JABMRP010000435.1 GCA_013202535.1 Planctomycetota bacterium | reverse complement strand
CTGCTCCCCCAGGTCCCGTACGGTATTCTGGCGTTGGGAAACATCTCGACACTCTCTTTCATCAATCCCTCCTCTGTAGACAACGCGATGAGCTCACAACGGCTCCCGTGGGGGTTTCGGCGATGGGACCGCGTCATCCGCCGAACATCGACCACCGACCCTGGTCAGCGGATTTGGCCCCCCCCAAGGATCGCGGAGCACCATCCTGACAGGAATCCTCACCCGCGCCGCCAGACGCTAGGGTACTGATTCCGAGCCGGGTGTCAACCTTCCGCCCCGGGACTCCCCCCTCGACTGCCAACCGGCGACGCTGCTCATCGTTGTGTCCGTAACGGCAGGCGGCATGGCAAATGACGCAAGTCCTTGACAGCAAATGAGGACGAAATTATAGTAGTAGTGAGGACAACGGCCCTGACCATGCCGTTCCATAGTTGTTTCTACTACGATTCAAGGCATTAGAAGAGGGCGATTGAGATGCGATGTACGGACGGAACGGTCGGGGTGCTCCTGGCGACCCTGCTTCTGGCAACGGGGCTTCCGGCAGCGGCGCTTCCGGCAACGGGGCTGACTCCCCGTGCCGGCACGGCGGTGGAGATCCGACGGACGACCGGCTCCTGGCCCGTGGAGGGTCTGGGGAACTCTCGCGCTGCGGTGAAGGTCGCCGACAAGGCGGATGCGGTGTGGGTGCATTTGCCCTGGCGCCGAAGAGACGTACAACCGGAGAAGAAAGACGTTATCGTTGTCGATGCGGCCACGAACCGGCCGGTTGCCAACGTAATCCGCGTTCGGATAGACCGTGAATCGGGCGATCTGTTGTTCCAGCCGCCAACCGTGCCCGGCGAGTACTTCGTCTACTACATGCCCTTCAAGACCGAAGGCTCTTGGTATTTTCCGACCACCCGGTACTTGCCGCCGACCGATCGCGCCGATGCCGCCTGGGTCTCGGCTTGCCAGACACTTGTCGCGCGGGTGAAAGCGGGGCGGACCGATCAACTGCCGGCCGCGGAGGTCGTGGACTTTCAGTCGATCAACGATTTCCACCGCTTCGATCCGATGGAAGTGATCGCCACGGCCGCCGAGACGAATAAGCTCTCGGCCCAATATGCCGACCGGCCGTATCTTCTCTTTCCCGAGGACCGGCGCTTCCCGATCCGCATGACCGATGATTTGCCGCTGCGTTGGATCCAGGCCGGGCCCGGCGATACGTTTCGCGGCGATCCGTGCCGTGGCGAGTTTTACGCCTGGCAGCTCGGCGTGTATGCACGGGGGCAGGCGGTCGAAGCATTGGCGGTCGAGTTCAGCGATTTTGTCGCGGCCGGCGGGCAGAAGATTCCCGCTTCGGCCGCGCGCTGCTTCAATCTGGGCGGCACCGATTGGCTGGGGCGTTCTTTCCGCAAGCGTGTCGATGTCCCCAGAGGCAAGGTGCAGGCGCTTTGGCTCGGCGTTGCCGTTCCCGAAGATGCCGTTGCCGGTACGTATCAGGGCACGGTAACGGTTGGGGCGAAGAATGCCCCGACGCAGGAAGTCAAACTCGTGCTCGACGTTTCCCCTGAGGTGCTGAAAGACGCGGGTGACGGAGAGATCTGGCGACATTCGCGGCTGCGATGGCTCGACTCGACGCTCGGGCTGGACGATGAAGTCTTCCCGCCGTATACGCCCGTAACGATCCAAGACCGGACGATCGGCGTTCTAGGGCGTTCGGTTCGGCTAGGCGAGACGGGACTTCCAGAGAGTATCCGCAGCACTTTCACGCGGAACGTCGACGCTATCGATGCCCCGCCACAAGAACTCCTGGCCGCGCCGATGCGATTTGTGGCGCAGCCGGACGAAGGGCAGCCGCTCGCCTGGAAGAGCGACGGACCGTCGATCGTTTCACAAACCAGCGGCGCGGTCGCCTGGGAAGCGGTCAACGTATCCGGACCGCTGGAACTTGTCTGCCGGGCGAAGATGGAATGCGACGGATACGTCAACTTCAAGCTCACCTTGAAGGCGAAAGAAACAACCGCTCTGAAAGACGTCCGTCTGGAGATCCCCCTGCGGCGCGAAATGGCCACTTACATGATGGGGATGGGGCGCAAAGGTGGCTATCGGCCTCCGCGCTGGGACTGGAAGTGGGACGTCAACCGCTCGAACAATCAGCTCTGGATCGGCGAAGTCAACGCGGGACTCAGTTGTAAACTGAAGCATGTCGAAGACCGGTGGGATCTGTTCAACCTCAAGGAATCGGGCGTCTATCGCGATTGGGGTAATAGCGGCATGGGTGGATGCACGGTCGAAGAAGTGGGCGACCGGCAGGTGGTCGTTCGCGCCTTCACCGGGCCAAGTCGAATCGAAGCCGGACAGCCGTTGCAGTTCAACTTCGGCCTGCTGATCACGCCGGTCAAGGTGTTGGACAAGAACCATTGGCAGTGGCGATATTTTCACCGCACCAGCGCGGCACCGGTCAAGGAAGTGGCCGACATGGGTGCGACGCTGATCAACCTGCACCAGGGCGACGGGCTGAACCCGTACATCAACTACCCGTTTCTGACCACCGACAAGCTCGCGGCCTACACGGCCGCCGCCCATGCCCGACGGATGAAGGTCAAGATCTACTACACCATCCGCGAGTTGAGCAACTATACGGGCGAATTCTGGGCACTGCGAAGCCTGGGTCGTGAGGTCTTCAGCGACGGGCCGGGATTCCAACTGGCCGACCAGTTCGCGGCCGAGAAGCCGGCGCCGCCCGCCAAGCACACGGGCAGTTCGTGGCTCTGCGAACATGCGATCGACCGATACGTGCCGGCTTGGCATCAGCCGCTCGGCAACGGCCATACCGACGCCGCCATCGCCACCGCCGGCCTCTCGCGATGGCACAACTACTACGTCGAGGGTCTGAGCTGGCTAATCCGCAAGGTGGGGGTCGACGGGCTGTATCTTGACGGAATCGGCTACGATCGCGAGATTATGAAGCGGGTCCGTAAGGTGATGCAACGTACACGGCCGGGCTGCTTGATCGACTTCCACTCGGGCAACCATTTCCATCCCCAATACGGACTGAACAACTGCGCCAACCTGTACAT
>JABMRP010000434.1 GCA_013202535.1 Planctomycetota bacterium | reverse complement strand
GTCTACGACAATCCGATCCAAGTGCAGTACCCTCACACGCCGACCACCTACTCCGGCCAACGGGCCTTCCAACGCAAATTTGTCTCGGAGTTGGCCGGGCGCATCGGTCGTCTTTTCTATCCGCACGATCGCTACATCGACATGGGCAAGGACGCAACCGCCTGGTGAGCTTGGCCAGGAACCAGATTCCCGCCTTTCTGACATGGTGCCCGGACGACAATTCGAGGCACCAGCAAGTTCCACGCCCCCCCTCTGCACGGGGGTACTCTCTGCCCGAGACATTTGTACCCGACTGTCGTGGCCGTGAAACGGCTTGCCGCGTATGGCGAGCGTGCCGGTACGGGGGGGGTCCCGAAGTACACTTTGTCGAGGGTATAAGTTGACGCCCGCAACCGGGCGATTTACCATGAGATGAAGAGCTTGGACAACTTGCGCACCGCGAACCGAGGCCGAATTGCCATGTCTACGACACGCCTGCTCCCGCCCGCTTCCTCCCCAAGGTCTTCCCTGCGTGGTCATCGCGCCAGCCGGTGTTCGCGCGCACTGGTGGCCGCCTCGGCGTTGGTACTGACCCTGCTGTGGGCGTCGACCGGTTTTGCCCAGGCGGCACAGCCGGTGCAACCAGTGCCGCCGGTACGGCCAGCGCCACCGAAGCAGCCGGCGCCGAAAACGATATCCTTGGATTGTGACGACGGCGTGGTTCTCAACGTGGTCTACTACGCCGGCATGCGCGGCCGGGATACCGTGCCGGTCGTTCTGTTGCACAAACGTCAAGGTCGCATGAACGACTTCATCTCGCTTATCCAGCCGTTGAGGAACGCCGGGCACGCCATCCTGCTCGTCGATCTGCGCGGCCACGGAAAGAGCCTTCTGAACAAGCGGAATCCCGATAGGCCGCTGTCCGCCGAAACCCTGCGTCGCGACGGTTTTGTCGCCATGGTGGGATACGACATGATGGCGGTGGAGAAGTTTCTCGCGGAAAAGAACAACGACGGAGAACTCAATATCGACAAGCTCTGTGTGGTCGGCGCGGAAATGGGCGCCGCGGTGGGTTTGTACTGGACCCGATTGAATTGGGATCGTGCCGGCAACGCGTTGGGTAAGCGAGGGCAGGACGTCAAGGCGTTGGTGATGATCTCACCCCAGTCGGATGTCCCCGGTTTGAATCTCCAGATGGCACTGAAAACGCCCGCGCCGGTGCGCATGATCGTGACCGAGGAACGCAAGCAATTGAAGCGAGATTCCAAGTCGCTCGTGAGAGCCCCGACGGCCGATTTCCGCCGCGACGTATCCGTGCTGATTCAGGTCGGCAAGACGGATAAGAAGGCGGCGGCCACGGCCAATCGCCTGGAGAGCCAACTCAGCACGTTTCGCCGCAAGTTTGAGCCCTTTCCCGAGGGTGGGAGGAAAGACGCGAAAGACGTGTACCTCCCCGATTACATCACAAGCCTTCAGGGGACGAAATTGCTCGACGCGACGAATCTCAATGCGGTCGACCACATCGTCAAGTTCATCGACATCCATCTGGTCAAACGAAAGATCCCCTGGCAGAACCGCCATAACCGCCCCTACCGGGTCGGTGCTGCCCAATAGCCATCTTGGATGAGATGACCGGCGGGGTCCGGCTCGCCGGCCGCGGACACCGTCTGCCGTCGGCAGCCCGCTGAAAAATCGCAAGTCAGCGCTGCTGATAGCGGCTGGCTCGAGGAGGAACGGGCACCAGCGTATCGGCCCGATCGACCGGCGGAGAAGGCCGCTGCACGGCAGTTGACGGAATGGTCAGTTCCACGCCGATCGGGAGCAATTCCGGCCCGGGGAGCAAGTGCCGATTGGCCTGATGGATCTCCAGATAACGGTCGGCGTCTCCCAGATAGCGTTGGGCAAGGGAGCGGAGTGTGTCGCCGTCGGCGATCTTGTGAGTTCGCGCCACGGCGGCGGGGGACGGTTGCACGGAAACGGACGGCCCTTCGGGTATCGGCATGCCAACCAGGCCTCCCCAACGCGATGTCGCCCCAGCCGGCTCGACCGGTGAACGGGCCCCCGGCGCCGGCGCCATCGCCGGAAAAGCCCCCCGAGTTGCCTCGGGAGTGACCACGGTCACGCCCGGCCGCGACATGCCCGCCGGCGTGACGGCACGATCCGCGGGATCCGTGGTCGAATCATCGATCCGCTCACGAAGCACCAACGGATCGTAAACCCCCTGGGGCGCCCCGCGGTTGTCGCCGGGATCTCGGCGGAAAACAAGCGCCGCCAACACTCCACAAAGCAGTACGCCCGAGGCGACCGCGATTCTCACCCCTCGATCCATGTCACGAGCCTCCCGTCGATCGTGTCGGCAACGTACCCGTCTATCGTGGGGTGACGGGTTTGTGGCCCGAGCCCCCTCATCCACTTATCGGAGGATCGGGGCGGCCGGGTTGCACGGAAGGCGGGAAAGTCGGTATCGAATGGCGAGAAATCGTCCGGCGCGGTGTCGGCCACGCAGATCACGCCGGGGTTGCCGGCCCGATGAACGGGGGGCGGGGGAAAGAAAACCGGTCCAGTGTGTGCGCAGCACCCTCCGGGGCGGTTGGGGGCAAATTGGACCTGTCCCCTTTTCCCGCCCGAGGCTACCGGTTGAGCTTATTTCCCGGCTGCGCCGTCGACTCGGGCGACGAACTCAGCCAGAGCAGAACGGGCGAGGCGACGAAGATCGAACTGTACGTACCGACCATCACGCCGACGACCAGCGCGAAAGCAAAACCGTGGATGCCTTGTCCTCCGAAGAAGAACAGAATGACCACCACGATCAAGGTGGTCAACGACGTCAGCACGGTCCGGCTCAGCGTCTGGTTGATGCTCTTGTTGACGATCTCGCCGGTCAGCTTGGGACTCTTGCCGCGGACCTCGCGGATGCGGTCGAAGACGACAATCGTATCGTTGAGCGAATAGCCGATGATGGTCAGAAACGCGGCCACGATCGATAGGCTGATCTTGAATTCGTCGATCCCCAGGAAGCCCAGGAAGCCGGCGACGTACGCGCTCAGCGCGATCAATCCGAGCGTGATCAGGACGTCATGCACCAGGGCCACCACGGCGGCCAGACCGAACACGACCCGCTGAAATCGCACCCAGATGTACCCCACGATGAAGATCAGGCTGGCAAGCAGGGCAAAAATCGCATCAAGCTGAGTGCTCTTGGCCACCTTGCCTCCGATGGTGGTCGACGACGGGAAGTAGGGCGCCGAGTCGAGGTGCTTCTTCATCGCGGCCAGTTTCGATTGGACCTGATCCGGCGCGCCTTCGATTTCCACTTGCCAACTCGAGTAGGGCGTGTTGTTCCGCTGGGGATTGAACGGCTCGACCACCGAGCCGTCTTCCGCCAAGGGAACGGCATCCACGGCCATGTCGCCCAACTCCTCGACCACCCCGTCGGCCAGCAGCATGGCCGCCACGGCACTGTAGTTCACGCCGCGGGTGAATTTCAATTGCACCGCGCATCGGCTTGCCTTGGTGGTGGTCTCTTCGGGTTCCGTTGTTTCGGGGGCCGTCGCTTCGGGGGCCGTTCCTTCGGGTTCGGTTGTTTCGGGTTCGGTTGTTTCGGGCGCCGTCGCTTCGGGGGCCGTTGCTTCCGACGGATCGCCTGGAGGTGAGTCGTCTCCCGCGGGCAACGGTTGTGCCAAAGCCAGCGCGAAGGCTGCCGGATCCGCCGAGACGAGGAGCCGATCCGTCGGCGACAGATAACGGCTCTGCGAGGCGTCGCCGAC
>JABMRP010000433.1 GCA_013202535.1 Planctomycetota bacterium | reverse complement strand
GATCGGCCCTGGGCATCGCGCCAGAGCAGCCGTGCCACGGCGCAGCGGCGAGGAGAGGCGACATTCTCGACCCGCCGTCGCGCGGAAAATCGATAATACCCGCCGCCGCTCACGGGAAAGGCCTTTGTCCAACGACCAATCAACCCTTCGCGGCCGTCCGACTCAATCACGAAACTCCCGCCACGGGACGGACCGCCCCCGGGATCATACGTGAACTTCGGCGCGATCTCCTCCCGAGGCGCCGTGTGGCTCCAGCCATCCGGCACTTCGGCGGCGGCCGCGGACGCCAGCGGTACGGCCACGGCATGCAGCAAGAACAGGCCGGCGAGAGTCGGCCCAACGCAGCGGCGAGTTCTTTGTTGAAGATCTGTCATCGTTCTCGTCTCCAAGGTTCTTCCCGCTGGGATAAGTATCGAGTCCGGCCTGCGCCCTTGGGCAATCATCGCTCCGATCCAAGTTTCCCGGGCACGGACACGTCGGCCGAGAGCGTACGGTCAGAGTACTCAGCCGAACCACAAGTGTCAACCTGGCACACTTCCTGCGGCGATTGGCCCTCCCTCGTGCTGTAGAGCGATGGTCGCTTACGACGCTACGGGAGAAGCTCGTCAAGAAATGCCTGGAAAATCATCGCCAGCTAGACACTGGGGGAGACGCAATGTTAGAATGGCCGGCACTTGAAGCTTGCACATGTTCCAAGCTGAACTCAAATGGGAAATGTGGGTCCAAGCAAGGGCAAGGAACACTCGCCCACGCCTGCCGCGTCACGCCAATCCTACCGAAGGAGATCCCTGGTGAGTAGTCATCGCATCAGTGCTGCCGCATTTACATCCCTTTTCTGGATGTTACTTTCCCAGGTGTTTGCGGTAGACTCCACTGTCACGACCGCCGAGCAAGCCCGGCATTTGAACTGCGTATTGGTCGAAAAAGGCAACTGGCCAGACACCCTTGCTGCAACGCGCGGCAATTATCAGGCCACCAATGCGGTGATGGCCGTTTCCGACTGGTATCTATGCGCCGAGAAACATGATTCCAGGGTTATTCATGACCCATTCCCTCCCGAAACGTTGCACGTCGCGTTTGACGCCACGCGCCCGATCGACGGCTGGAAAAGGGTTACCAGGACCGAAGACGGCCAGTTTGCCAGGTATCTCAGTCCAGGCACGACAACCTACATCTATCGGGACTTCTTCTGCACGGACGACAACACTCGCCTGGAAACGACTTTCGCCGTCAACGCCGGGCATCTGGCCGCGTGGCACAATGGCAAGAGAGTATTTGCGGAAGAATCGGAGAATACGAGGGAGCCTCTGCAAAAGACGATCACGTTGTCTTTCCGGAAAGGGAAGAACTGTCTTCTCGTCAAAATGGCCGCTGCGAGAGGCGCCAACTTCAAGTTTTCGACCGGCGGCACCGCGATGGGCCAACTCAAGAAGGAGTTGATCAAACACTATGGCCATGAAGCCTTTCTGTTGTGCAACACGGGGTATTTTAGGGAGCATGAGCGGTGGCTCCTCGAAAGAGACACGGGGAATCTGTTGAAGGAAGCGACTTCCGTTCTTTTCTCGTCCATCAAAGGGTTCTTGGAATTGGAGCGTGAACTCGCCTCCCTATCCGACAAAGATGCAGATACACACGTTTCCGACTGGGTCGAATTCTACACCACGGTTGCCGCTTTGAGGCGAGAGTTCGACTTGGCGCGATCGCAGTGGGCGATCACGACCAATACAGAAGCCCTGCGGCGGGCACTGCTGGATCTGCACGAGACCTTCCCCGACGAGTACGCCGCCGCGGAGTATCTCGAGCAACTCGCCGTGTTTGAATCCGAGTTGCCGGACATCCAGGAAGGCGTGACGCGCCGAGAGAAAGCGGCACTGGATCGCTACCGGGCGTACCTCGCTTTTCGAAGAACGGCTTTGCTTGCCAATCCACTCATCGATTTCGAGGAGCTACTGCTCGTGAAGCGCGTTGAAGGGCTCGATACGGGATTGCCAAAGAACCATATCGGAAACACGGGCATCACATATGACCTGGATGACACGATCGTCACGTTGAGAATCCGCGACCCCTCGCCCGCACTGAAGACCGTCTACAATCCCTCGCGGGACGTGTTCTGCGGAGATATCGATCTTCACTTTGACGCCGACAAGATCGCGTTTTCTTCGACTGACGAGCATGGCAGGTGGCAGGTCTACGAGCTTGTTTTGAACGACTCGAAGCTGCGCCAGGTAACGCATGAGCCCGAGGACGTGGACTGCTACGATCCCTTGTACCTTCCCGATGAGCGAATCTTTTTCAACTGCACCAGCGGGTAT
>JABMRP010000432.1 GCA_013202535.1 Planctomycetota bacterium | reverse complement strand
GATTTCAGCGTCCGCATGCCGATCACCGCGCCCAGCGAGGCACCGCCTGACCCCGACCAGATTCCGCCGCTTGTTGTGCATCTCAAAGCCGACGCCAGCGGCACCCTGGCGAACATCCTCGTGGGAGACGTCAGCTTCGATAAGGATTTCGACGAACTGCACAAGTTTCTCTGGGGGCGCGTGGACGACAAGCGCGGACCCGGCTCGCAAGCCGCGATGACCGAAGTCGAGCTCAACTGCTCCTACAAACTCAAATACCGCTACGTCATCAAGGCCGTCACGGCCATCTCTGGGCACATCGATGAGGAGACGGGCGAGCCCGTCCCGCTGTTCGAGAAAATCAAGTTCTCGCCCCCCAAGAAAGCGCCGACCTCCTGACGCCGAAAATGAAACGCGAATACGACGCGATCGATTCCGGCCGTAAACGCAACGCCACGGAGGCGACCATTATTGTCCGCGGCGACGAAGATAGCATGGCGGGTCTCGTCCAGGATGTCGTTCTCGGTTGCCAACTGGCGAAATTCCAGAATCTCGTACTGCGAGCAGAGGAATCCAAGTCATGGAAGTTCGAGACGTCAACCGGCGCGAAGGCGAAAAAGTCGAACTGCAGATGACGCCGATGATCGATATCGTCTTTCAGTTGCTCATCTTCTTCATCATGACGTTCAAGCCCGAGGTCCCCGTGGAAGGCGATTTCAGCGTCCGCATGCCGATCACCGCGCCCAGCGATGAAAAGCCTGACCAGCCCCAGTATCCGCCGATCGTCGTGTCTCTCAAAGCCAACGACAGCGGCACCCTGGCGAACATCGTCGTGGGAGACGTCAGCTTCGATACGGATTTCGACAAACTGCACAAGTCTCTTTGGGGGCGCGTGGACGATAAACGCGGGCCCGGCTCTCAAGCCGCGACCCAAGAAATCGAACTCAACTGCTCCTACAAACTCAAATACCGCTACGTCATCAAGGCCGTCACGGCCATCTCGGGGCACATCGATGGGGAGACGGGCGAACCCGTCCCGCTGTTCGATAAAATCAAGTTCTCGCCCCCCAAGAAAGCACCGACCTCCTGACGCGGATCGCCAAGGCCGGACGGCCATGGAACCACCTCACGCCCGCGGATGACACTTGCGGTGGACCGCCTTCAATCGCGTGAGGTCGACGTGCGTGTAGACCTGGGTGGTGGCGATACTGGCGTGCCCGAGCAACTCCTGCACCTGACGAAGATCGGCCCCGCCGGCCAGCACGTGCGTGGCGAAGCTGTGGCGCAAGGTGTGTGGGCTGACCGACTCGGGGATGCCGACCCGGGCGGTATAGCGCTTTAGTAGCTCCCAGATGCGCTCCCGGCGAAGCCGCCGGCCACGCCGCGACAGCAACACCCATTCTGGAACCGACGCTCCGGCCGCGGCCAGCGCCGGACGCTCCTGATCGAGATACTCCTGGAGCGCTTCGATCGCGCGGCGGCCCAGCGGTACCATACGCTGTTTGTCGCCTTTGCCGCGACACATGCAGAATCGCTCGGCGAGGCGCAGGTCGCACAGAAGCAAGTTGGAGAGTTCCGATGCCCGGCACCCCGTCGCATAGAGCAACTCCAGCATGGCCCGATCCCGTTGCCAATGCGGATCGGTGCGCCGGGGGCTCGCTAGCAGGCCGTCGATCTGCTCGTGGCTGAGGATTTGCGGAATCCGCTGCCAGAGCTTCTGACTACCCAACAGCTCGGCCAGATTCTCTTTCAACTCCCCTTCCAACTGTATGTAGCGGAAGAAGACCTTCAGCGAGACGACATGCCTGCCGATGGTGGCCGGGCTCAGATTCTGCTCGCCCAACCAGGCGACGTAGTCGGCCAGGTCGCGAATCGAAAGGCCCGCAATCGGCCGTTTCCCCACCCAACGGCAAAACCGGACCAAATCCCGCCGATAGGCATCCACCGTGTTGTCGGCCAGATGGCATTCGCCGGCGGCATACGCCACAAACGCATCGACCCACGAGCGAGCCCCGTTCGCCGCCTTGGGGGGGGATGGGCGCAACGGCTTGGGACGCGATGGTTTCGGACGCGGTGGCTTGGGACGGGATGCGGCCATGTTTGGTCTCGGCAAGGGGGTGGCCGATAAATGGCCTCCCTCTACCCCACCGGCCCTGTGGTTTGTCGATTTAGTAACCCGAAGCGTCAGCGAGGACGGAAAGAACGTCCTCGCTG
>JABMRP010000431.1 GCA_013202535.1 Planctomycetota bacterium | reverse complement strand
CCGTCGACGATCGGCGTGGCGGCGTTGTAGTTCCTACTCTGGGGCTCGATCGGGAGTTGCCACAAGAGCTTCCCGTCAGCCAGGCCGACGCCCACGATGCTCTTCTCCGTCAGCGTAACGATCTGCTTTGTCCCCGCGGCGGTAAGAACGGCAGGCGAAGCGTACTCCGGACCTTCGGCGTCCCATCGCCACTTTTCATCGCCGGTGGCCAGATCGTAGGCGATGATGGCCCCGTTGCCTCGCCCGCCAAGCTGCGCGATCGCCATGCCGTCGACGATGATCGGCGAACTGGATGTGAAAAACATTGGCACAACCTTGGGAAACGGGTCCTTGCGCCAGACGAGCTTGCCGTCGGCCGCATCAAGGCAGGAAAGGACCCCGGCCGCGCCCATCGTAACGACCTTCCCTTCGGCCACCGCCGGCGAGCTTCTGGGCCCCGGGTGTCGCGAGGCCGGTCCGCTGACGGCCTGAGCGGCGTACTTGTCTTGCCATAGTTGGCTTCCGTCGGCCGCGCTGAGACATAGGGTGACCTCGTCGTCACCCTGGCGGGCGGAAACGTAGAGCTTCCCTTGGACCAGTGCGGGCGTGGCATCACCCGAGCCCACCGTCGTTTTCCACTTCTGCACGAGCGACTGCGGCCAGGTCCGCGGGGCGGTGAACCCGGTCGCCTTCCCGTCGCGATTGGCACCGCGCCATTGCGGCCAATCCTGTGCGCAGACGCAACTCGCGGCAACCAGAACCGCACAGCCGACAATCACGCCGATCGATCGATTTGCGTGTCTCCTCAGACCTACTCGACTCATGGTTCGCCCTCCCGTAGTCTGGCCCCGCGATCGTTCCCCCGCAACCCAGAGGAAAACCGACCGGGGCTTCCCATTTTCCGTCAGCCCGGCCCAATCCGGACTGAGCACACCGCCCAAGATATCACAGCCACCCCCGATTTGCCATCGTCGGGCTCCAATGCGGTGCAGCGGACCTTCCCCAGGCGGTCCCGACGTCGACTTTCTCGGCGACACGAGCCGATCAAGCAGTAACCGGCCGGGCAACGGGACCGAGACTCATTTGGCCGATGGCTGCAAGTACGCGTTGGCGCGGAGCGGCCAGTTGACACCAACGTCCAAAGCAACCGGGCACACGGTGCAACGGAATTAAGCGAGAACAAACCGAACCGCTTCACCGAAGCGAGTGGCGTTGAAAATCGAAAAGGCGAGTGTGCGCCAGTTCATTGTCCTGTTAGGCATCATTCCGTGGATAACGTCTCATGGATTTCAGAAAACGCTTCTGGATTCTTGACAGGACCAAGCCAGTAATCGGTCACCGACGTGTGTGACCGAGCAACTGGATGATAGCGGTAAAACCGATCTTTGAGCATCGTGCTGTCGGATTGTTCGATTGCGCCGCAACCGTTCTTGGTTTCCTTGACTTCACAATTGGCGAGAAACCAGTCCAATGCCGACGAATCAAGATCGCCACAGTACACGTAGCCGCGATCGAAGGCAAGGCCGAGGCGCTGATCACTGATATTGTACTCTTTAATGTGATAGACCCATCGCAGAAACCGCTTTGGCGGCGATCGCGTGGGCAGCGGATTTGGATCCTGCGGTGGAAGACCAAGCACGGCGGGCGGACCAATTATGTCCCAGTACGGCACTTCACGATGACAGGGAAGAAACGGATGCGCCGCAGCCGCCGTGTTGTTTGCATGAATTCGTATGTCTTCGGCTTTGTACTTCGCGGTGAGAATACTGCCGTTTAGCCGTCCGAAAACCAATTCAATTACCTTTTGACGGTCGGCTTCCGGCACGACTGTTTCGATGGTGGCTTCAAAGAAGCTGGATTCGGGCTTGTAAATGTTTTCACTTCCGATGAGGAGAACGCCCGATCGTTCAAAAAACACAGCCTTCGTGTGAAGGCCGGAAACGACGTAGATTTCGAACAGCGGGAATCGGCGAAGGAATAACTGCGCTTGTTTGGTGTATTTCCTATCGATGTACAGGGTTGATGTCGGTTCGAGCCGCCACCAGAAATCCATCTGTGCGTGGTTGAAGCTGTATGTTGCGGCGAAGACGCGACCATCGCGATGGGGATAGTATCGCTGGAAGAAGTCTCGGTACGAGAGGTCGGCGTACAGGTGGTTGTAGGGCACTTGGTGGAGCGTAAGGTCTTTCACTACCAATCCTCTGTTGTGCGGCGGTTTTGATGCCTAACAATGACGATAGAGGCTGCATAAACCTGCAAAGGCAGGCTGTTTTCGTCCGTATAATACTTGGCACCGATGCGGTCCAAGTATCATAACTTTTGCGCAGTAAACGTTTCACGTCGTTTCGCCGCTTCTTCTGCAATCCGGTTTATCCGGTCTGTATAAGCCGCCGTCGAAGCCCATCGACCGGGTGCCGCTGCTTGCTGCCGGGCAAGGCGGCAGTGGGACCCGAGGATACCCTCATTTCGATTGTCCATTAGGCCGATTGTCGCGCCGGCCGAAGCGGGCGTCAAGCCCCTGCTGAAGAAGTAGCGGAAATTCCGGCGAAATGGGGTGCTTTCTTGTTCTTGGGCCGCACGTCCATTCCATTAAGCGGAGTTCGAGTTCGGGATAGGACATTGCATGGTATCGCCTGGGGAGAATCGGGGCCTATCCCGGATTATTGATGGGCTGGGGATATGGCGACAGAGTGTTTCATAGTAAGTGCGAAGCGTAAGCGAGGGGAACTCGTTACTCGGCCCTCGCTTACGCTTCGCACTTACCATCACCCCGTGAATATTCCGGCCTGATGCAATTCCTTGATCTCCAGCGAGATTGCGTTATCATTGCAGGCAAGCGCATCTTCCCGCGGACCGACAGCCATTCACTCTTCGGAAACCAAGGAGCCTTGCAATGACACGCCAAAATCGAACCGGCCGACGACGATTCCTCAAGCGGGCCGCCACGGCCGGCGTCGCGGCGGCGAGTCTGCCTTACATCGTGCCGGCTTCGGCGCTCGGCCGGGACGGCGCCGTCGCGCCCAGCGAGAAGATCGTGATGGGTTGCATCGGGACCGGAGGCCAAGGAAGCGGCAACATGCGAAACTTCATGGGCCAATCGGACGTCCGGGTCGTCGCCGTGTGCGACGTCGACACGGCCCATCGCAACCGCGCCCGTGACCAGGTCAACAAGCACTACGCCAGCCAAGACTGCACGGCCTACCGCGATTTCCGCGAGTTGGCCGGGCGGGAAGACCTCGACGCCGTCTCGATCGGCACGCCCGACCACTGGCACGCGCTGACCTCGATCGCCGCGGCCAAGGCCGGCAAGGATATCTACTGCGAGAAGCCGCTGGCCAATTCGGTCGGCGAAGGCCGGGCCATCTGCAAGGCCGTCGAGGAAAACAACCGGGTCTTGCAGTGCGGCAGCCACGAGCGGTCCAACTCCAACGGCCGCCATGCCTGCGAGTTGGTCCGCAACGGACGGATCGGAAAACTGCACACGGTGCGAGTCAATCTGCCGACCGAGCAGGGCCACCATCAGCAGGTATTGCAGATGGAAGAGAAGAGCGAGATGCCGGCGACCGGGCCGGCGCCCGACGGCTTCGACTACGACTTCTGG
>JABMRP010000430.1 GCA_013202535.1 Planctomycetota bacterium | reverse complement strand
TACCGCGCTGACACTGCTTTCCAAGCCGATCGGGCGGCGGTCGTTTATCGTGGGCAAATTTCTCGGGATCATCGGCCCGGTGGCCATGATCTTCATCTTGCTCGGCGCGCTATTCCTGGCCAGCATATCTTTCAAGGTGGTATACGATTCGCGGGAGACGGGCAAACCGGAACCACAAATGTCCGAGTGCCGAGAAGAAATGGTGCAGATCGCGCCGGGGTTGGCGCTGGCCTTTCTCGAAACGATCGTTCTGGCCTCCGTCAGCGTGGCCATCTCGACACGCCTGCCCATGCTCCCCAATCTGGTCATCTGCTCGTCGATCTACGTCCTGGGACACCTCGTGCCGACGCTGGTGAACTCCTCGGTGGGAGAAATCGTCTTCGTGCGCTTTGCGGCCAATTTCCTCGCCGCCACGCTGCCCGTGTTGGAACATTTCAACATCCACACGGCGATCGCCACCGGACAGACCGTCCCCTTGCAGTACCTCGCTTGGGCCACGCTCTATTGCGCGCTGTACAGCACCGTGGCCATGCTCGTGGCCCTGCTGCTCTTCGAGGACCGCGATCTGGCGTAACCCAGGCTAACCCGCTTCGCGCAACCGACGACCGGCCTTCTTGGGCGCTCCGGTGAAGTGCGGCGCCGGTACGACCGGAAGCGGCGGGGTGACGCGCGGGCCGACGGGACCTTGCGGTGCGTTGTCCCAGGCGTGGTGGTTGATCCGATCGAGAATCTGCTCGGCCACGGCGATCGCCTCCCACCCGGCGACTCCGCCGACCCGCGGCGCATGGGGTGTGCCGATGGCGGAAACAAAATCCCGCAGTTCCAGGTTCAATGCGTCGACCGCGTCGGCCTCGTGGTCCTCGCGGAACAGATGCTCGTCGAAGAGGTGCTCCTTGAGATGCTCGACTTCCTCGACGGGGAGCGAATCGACGTCCAGTTGTCGCCGCAACAGTTTTTCGCTAGGGTGAATGAGGGTGGCGGTTCGGGCGCCGAAGTCGACGTGGGCAAACCCCCGCCGGCTCCAGATGTTCATTTGCCGCACCGGCCAGGGGCTCACCCGCGACGCGCCCAGCGTGGCCACGCAACCAGACTCGAATTCGATCCGGGCGTTGGCCGTGTCCTCGTGTCCACCCATCACAGAAAGCCCCAGCGCGTCGACCCGCCGCACGGGCGAGCGGACCATCGACAAGACCAGATCGATGTCGTGGATCATCAGATCGAGTACGACGCCGACGTCGGTACCGCGGAAGGTGAAGCCGCTGGCCCGGGTCGCTTCGATGTACTTGGGATCGTGAACGTGCGTCGCTGCCAGGGCCAGCGCCGGGTTGAATCGCTCGACGTGGCCCACCTGCAGCACGACCTCTCGGTGGCGGGCCGCTTCGACCAGTTCACGGGCTTCGATCGCGGTAGTCGCCAGCGGCTTCTCCATCAGCACGTGGATTCCGCGGTGGAGAAAAGCGAGACCCAGCCGGTGATGAAACTTGGTCGGGGCGGCGATCACCACGCCGTCGACCTGGCCGTACAACTCCCGGTGGTCGGCCACTGCCCGGGTGTGACACTGCTGGGCAACACGCCGCCGCGCGGTCTCCGCCGGATCGGCCACGGCGACCAGTTCGACGTCTTCCATGGCCGCCAATTTCTGGGCGTGAAATCCACCCAGCCGGCCGGCTCCGATCACCGCCACTCTCAACCGATTCACGCCGCCTTCCTCCCTTCACGCCCCCGCCCGTGCAGGCCTTCGTGTTGTAGTTGGATGAACCCCAGGAGGTGGTTTACCTGGGGGATGAGCATGTCTTTTCCGCGGAGAATCTCCCGGGTACTGTCCAGCCCGACTTTCGACCGATAGAGCAGACGATAGGCTTCGGCGAGGGCTTCGATTGTCTCGTGGTCGAAGTGGTTTCGTTTGAGTCCCACGAGGTTCAGGCATCGTGCCCGGGCCGGATTCCCCTCCATGAGCATGTAGGGGGCCACGTCTTGTCGCACCACGCTCAATCCGGCGACGAAGCAATGGTTTCCAACGGTGACGAAATGGTGGATGGCGGCCCCGCCGGAGATCGTGGCCCGATCGTGAACGTGGACATGGCCGGCGAGCAGGGAAGCGTTGGCAATCGTGACGTGGTCTCCCAGTTGGCAGTCGTGGGCAATGTGGCAGCAGGCCATGAAGAAGTTGTGGCTGCCCACCGTGGTGACGCCCTCCTCTTTCTCCGACGCCCGATTGATCGTCACGCACTCGCGGATCACGTTGTCGTCGCCGACGGTCACGCGGGTATCGGCGCCGCGGT
>JABMRP010000429.1 GCA_013202535.1 Planctomycetota bacterium | reverse complement strand
CGCGTCGACGACCGTGAGTTTCTTCGCCTCGGGTTGGAGAAACACAAGATAGCGACCGCCGCCGCCCGTACACATCCGCTTGGCCGCTTCGCCCAGTTCGATGGTCACCGATTCGGCCGTATCGGCCACGGGTGGCGCGGCGGGTGGCGAAACGGGCGGCCGCGTAGGTGTTCCGGTTCCTCCCGGCCGGGGTCGAGGGGTCACGACCCGGCCGGTGGATCGCTCGGTCACCACGTCAAAAGCGTGAAACGCTTCTTGTCCCGAGGCGTCGGCAACGGTCAGAATGACGTGGATCACCTCGCCGGCTTCCGCAGCGCGAACCCGCCACTCGATCTGGCCGGTATCGGATACGCGCATACCTTCGGGGCCGGATTCCAACGTGTACTTCAAACCGCCGCCGCGAGAGAGTGCTTCAATCCGATAGCTGTACATACTGCCGATCATGGCGCGCCGGGACGGCAGCGAGGTGACCACCAGGAAGCCCTCGCCCGACTGTTTGAGTTTCTCGGCCAGATCGAGCGATCGAACGACGATCTGCTGATTTCCCGGGGGAAGTGAAACCACCGCGTTGGCCGTGGGAACGTAACGCACGCGCGGCTCGATAATGCCGGCCATGCTCGGACCGCGCCGAGGGATGACCATCTCTTTGAGATCCTTCACCACATGGACGACCTGGCCGTTGCTGGCGGTGCAGATCTTCAGTTCTCCCTCGCCGCCGCCGATCCCCCGGGCGGCAGTGAAGAACCGCGGGTCCTCGGTCGGCGCGAGCTCGTGTCCTTTGAGTGCATCCAGCGGCATCCGCTGAAACTTGCCCACATAGGCGGCGCCGCCGTTGGTCAACAGCATCGTGGCGTCGGCGTTGGGCTGAACCTGATGCGGGCCGTAGATACCGCCGGGCCCGGAAGCGATGGTCGAGCGGTTGCCCTCGAGCCACATCAGTTTATACGTTCCACCCGAGCCCGTGTCGACCCAGCCCAAGAACGCCTGGCCGTTGGCCGAAACGGTGATATTAAGGCCCCACTTAGAGTGTCCGCCCAGCATGTCCCCTTGCACGGCGATTGGCCGCATTTGCTCGACGTCGAGCAGAATTCCCCGGGTTTTGGACCAGAGCAGCAGGGGCCCCGGCGAGGCGCTGCCCATGTAGACGTGCTGGCAATCGAAATCGGCTTGGGCGGTCGGCGCGATCTTCTCGCGCTCGAATGTTTGCAGACTGAATCGCTGCACAATCCGCTGGGTGGGCAAAACCACCATCAGCTTGTCTTGCCCCACCGTGTAGACGAACTTGTCGGCGGGGATCGTGAGCTCCTTGACCACCTTCAACTGGGAAAGATCGAAGATGGCCAGCTTCGCGGCGTCTTGGATCTTGAAGACCAGAAAGCGACCGCCACCGCCCGTCTTAACCCGTTCGAACGGCGCGGGCAGGTCGATCACCGTCGGCTCCGCACCGAGAGCCGGCGAGGGAAAGGCGACCGGAGCCGCCGCGGCAGTTGCCACCGAGAGAAACGTGCCGAGAAGTACTGCCAGACACAAGGGAATTGAACGAATCATGGCTTTCTCCTACGGATACGCGTGCTGGAGAATGTTCACTCCGGCATAACCACCACGGTCTGGTTCATCACCGGAGCCGTGGCGGGGAAACGGATCGTTTGGTCGCCGATGGTCGCTTCGATGTAATACTCAAGGTCGGCTCGGGTGGCTTCCCCCGGCAATGCGAGCCGGTACACGCCGCGAGCCACATGGCTCATCGAGATCTTCGCAAACGGGCCCGTGCCCAGTGGCCGCCAGTGCAGGACCACTTCTCGTGGCTTTTGGGCCGAAAGCACGGTCGCTTGCACACGGAGCGCTTCGCCGGAAATGACGCTGGTGCGAATGGTTGGTACGATCAACCGTGGGCGGCCCGAGTAGGTCTTGGCCAGGTGTACGTCGGCCGGCAGCGGCGAGCCCAGCGCTTGTGCCAAGGTTTTGCCCGTGTTACCCAATGCGGCCGGATAGATCGAGCGCTCCCAAAACATCACCGTGGCCAGAGCACCGTTGGTCGTGGTCGTGTCGAGCAGATGGCCGAACCCTTCGGTATAGGCGGCGACAATATCGCGATACGCGGGCAAACCGATGTCTTCGGCCGCCTGCTTGCGTCGCGCGGGGTCTTTTTCGGCGTTGATCTTCGCGAGCACTTGATGGAACTTACCCACCGCGCAGTCGAGCTTCGCCCCGGCCCGTAGGTACTGCATCGTGCCGAGCCAATAGTCGAACCGTTCGAGGTTGCCCGGGCCGGTGACCTTCGCACGGCATGCGGCCAACTCGTCGACGAACGCGTAGGCCGGGGCCACTTGCTCCCAGGGTCGCGCGTTGGGACGCAAACCGGCGGGGCAACCGGCCGACAACGGTCGCGGCAGCCGGCTGTCGATTTGGGCGAAGATCGCGGCGATCGGCTCGGCCGATTCGCTGCCGAACAACGCGGTGGACCAATCGGTGTAGAAGTCTTCGCAGGGCACCTTGCGCATGCGCAGACTGACGTTGGCCGAGGCGGGCGGTGGAAAATCGGCCGCATAGTCTTTGTATGCCGGGCCGCCGCAGTTGATCTTGCGGGTAAAGTCCGCACCGGTGACCGTGATACCCGAGATGCACGGCAGCGACTTGACGTAAACCAACTCGATTGCCAGCCGTTCGTCGGAGACGCGCACGTCTTCAATCGCATGATCCAACGCGGCAAACTTGCCAACCTCGCCGAAGATATCGAGTTTCTCGATGACCGTCTTGCCCTGGACCTTCACGTCGCAGACACGCTGATCGGCCGAGTCGAAGTGTGGCTCGCAAAACTGCAGCGTCACGCGGTACGTGCCGCCCGGCACCTTCAGGTCGTAACCGCCCGTGTCGTATCGACAGGACTGGTAGAGAACGTCGTCCTCGGTCCCGGCGACCGGCGCACCGGCGTAGTTGGCCACCTTGCCGCCGCGGGCGCCTTCGGCCGGTTTCGCGGGAATCGCCGGCGACGGGGTCGGTTCCGCTTGATCGTCCCACGGTTGTTCCCAACCCGCACGGGCGAGCGTGGCGATGTTGGGGCCCAGGATTCGGGTGCGCCAGATGAGGCCCATCAGGCCGTTGCAGCCGTAGCGTTTTGCGTCGACGGCGTCCTGTCGGGTACGCCCGACCCAAAGCTGCGGCACGGCCAGACCGCCGTTGTCGCCTTCCATCCATGGAATGGCCCATTTGCCCGGCCGCTTGATTTGGCCGTACGCCGGGTCCACAGGGTCTTCACCCAGGTGGCGGCTAATGGCGCTCAGCGCCACCTCGGGCGAGAGTTCCCGATCCAGCGCCGACCGATCGTTCTGCGGTCCCAGCACCCAGCCGCACGTGGCCAATTGGAACGGCGAGCCGGCCTTGGCCAGTGCCGCTTGAGCGATCTTAATGTCGTCGACGGTCGCCTTCATCTGCCCCGCCGAGTTGCCGCCCCAGGTCCAGCCCTCGGGCGTCCAGAGCCAATAGTAATCCAACGGATGCGCCGCCGCAATGCGACGAAACATGCCTTCGTACACCTCGGCCACAACCGCCGGATCGGCCGGATTCTTGCCCGCCGCGGTGAGCTTCCGCCGCACGGCTGCCGGCATGGTCAGCGGCGACTCGGTGCCGAGGCACGTCTTCACGCCGACCAGTCGGGCG
>JABMRP010000428.1 GCA_013202535.1 Planctomycetota bacterium | reverse complement strand
GCGGGCGTCGTCGGCGTTCATGGATGCGTCCCCTTGGCTGTCGGTTTCGCCGACGTTGGTCCACGGCTGCAAGGCGGCCGAGGCAAACTGCACGCTCTGGAGGGCGGCCATGTCCGCTAGCGCATCCAGGGGAAGCCGGCCGGAAACGCGGGAACCATACGTGGAGCCCCCCTGCAAGCCCAACGATTCCAGGTCGGCCAGCAGGGCCGCCGTATCGGCCGAAGCGGCCGCGTTGATCTGTACCGAACCGTTGGATACTTGAACCAAGGAATTGCTCGGCCGAAAACCGCCGCCCTCGGCACGAGCCAAATGCGACACGTACTCGCCCAGCGTTGTCCCCAGTGTGCTACTGAGCTTGGCCAGAGGTCCCGTCTTGGCAGGCAAAGACACTCTCCTCGACCAACGCCAGACGCACGACGTCATCGTACGCGTCGTCGGGGGAGTTGAGATCCTCGACCAGGAGCGGAACCACGCTCAACAGACGCCGGTCTTCCAGTCGTTCGAGGTGTAAACACCGGCACGACGCGCCAACGACCGACGAGCATTGCGGCCATCGGTTCGCCGGCGGCCAAAGAAACGACGATCGGACATAGCACCAGTCTCCCAATGCGAGGTGAGCAGAGACCTGACTCCAATACGCAGCCGAAGCAACCAGAAGTCGGGCACGCATGGGCACCCAAAAGTTGACGCTCCCGGTAACGGTCCAGCGCGATTGCCGGTGAAATTCACTTTCGACCAACATCGGTTGTCGAAGCGACCTCCGAACGAGTTCCAATACCGAGTGTGATGCGCGGTTTTCCGTTGTCAAGTATGCGGGGAAAGTTGCATCCACGGCCGCGGGAACGGTTAAGTAGATTGGGCGCTCTGTACGGCGTCTTGGCTCGACTTTTCGCGGCAGGCCGATTCTGATTCCGACAAAACGTAGGGCGTACATGGAACGAGCGTCCGCCCGACCAATCCTCCATACGTGGAACCTTCACCCTAGAGAACAACGCAGGAGGGGTCGCGCCTCGGCTGACGGCCGAATTCCATCGGGGCGAATCGGCTCGGCGGGCCCATGGGGCGTATTACCCAGACAGTGCGTCCCCAGAGAGATGGCCTCTCCGTCGGCGAGCGCGCGGGGGGCTCGGTCGGCAAGGTCGCCGATGGATACCATGGCGGCGACCGTACCACACAGGGGCGAGGATTGCGGAGCCGCGGCAAGCCATTCGTTGAGCGTGCCACGCTCGTCGGCCCCCATGACCGAGCGAATCGCCCTGCGCGGCCTGGACCGATAGGAATTGTCGTCCCCCACTGCCCCTGATGCAACCCTCTGCCCGCCGTTGTTCCGACTTTTCCACCCTCGTTCATCCCGTCTTCAGGCGAGTTGCAGAAGGGAGCGCCAATGAGCCATTCTGCCGGGGGAAAGGCCGAATTAGCAAATCCGTCCCACGGACGTGGAAATCGTATTTCCGCCGCGGTACCCTGGCAACCAACCCTGCCATCTGCGAGAATACGTCTGAAACCGATTGGATGTCCGCCAGGCGTATCTCGAAAATGGGAGACAAATCATGTTCCGTCCGCTGATGATTCTGTGTGCTCTGTCAATCACGACACTCGCGACCGACGGCGTTGCCGCGGAAGCGTCCACGGCCAAGGTCACCGCGAAGGTCTACTTCGACGTCCAAATCGACGGCGTCAAGGCGGGCCGCATCGTGATCGGGCTGTTCGGAGACGACGTCCCCAAGACGGCGGAAAACTTCCGGGCCCTTTGCACGGGCGAAAAGGGAATGGGCAGGTCGGGAAAACCGCTCCACTACAAAGCCAGCAAATTCCATCGCGTCATCCCGCAGTTCATGCTCCAGGGAGGCGATTTTACTCGTGGGAACGGCACGGGAGGTGAGAGCATCTACGGCGAGAAGTTCGCCGACGAGAATTTCAAATTCACGCACGACAGCCCCGGCGTGCTGAGCATGGCCAACGCCGGCCCGAACACAAACGGCTCTCAGTTCTTCATCACCACCGTCAAGACCCCATGGCTGGACGGCCGGCACGTCGTGTTCGGCCGCGTGATCGAGGGGATGGCCGTGGTCAAGGCGATCGAGGCCCAGGGATCCCGCGGCGGCGCAACGGCCAAACCGATCGCCATTGTTGACTCCGGCGAGATCAAGTAGAAGCCGGGGGACTCCGCGACACCTCCGAAATGATCGCGTCGCATCGCCCGACGCTAACGATCCACCCAGTTGCCGCGAGTGGCCGTGATTTCAAATTCGGGCTCGACGGCAACTCGCGTCATGACACCCAAGAACACCGCGGATCACGAGCGATGCAAGCAAGGATCGGGGCGCTACTGGTTTCATTTCAAGAGTGTCCGCATAAGTCCAAGCAACCACGGCAGCCTCATCACGAGGCTGGTTCGGCGGAATGACCACCGGCTGGTCCGCCCAGATCGCGCGTGTTGCGGGGGCGTCTCCTTCGCCCGCGTCGGCTCGGCCGCCCCATGGAAGCAGCAGCATGGCAGCGAAAAGGAAACGTGAGAGCCGGTGGGTCGTTCTCAGGTATTCTGTCTTCACTTGCGATCCTCTTGCGTTGCCTTGGGCTTCCGCAGCGTTCCGATTTCGGCCAGCGTCTTGATGCTTGATTCGATGATCTTACCGTTCCGATCCGGGCCGACATTGAGCAGGAAATTCGAGTTCCTGGCATGCGCTGTCGCCATGTGCCCCATGGCGCCCTTGGCGTTTCCGGCACGGAATCCCTCGTTCCAGAACCATTTCTGTTCCAGTTTCCAGCAGGTCTCGCCGGGCGCCTGGTTGTCTTCCGGAAAGTGACGCAATTCCTTGACCGCGATATCCACGAACGGCGTGCCTTTTTTACCCCAACTCCACCAGTTTGAACTGAAAAGGATGTCGGGGCGCAAGCTCCTAACAAAGGCTTGCGCTTCCTCCGCAGGCATGATCTTGTCGTCGAGCGCATCGTTCCAGATGTAGAACACATCCGGATATTTTTCGACCAGCTCGGCGATCTGCTTTTTCTGGAACTCGTTCTGCTCTTTCAGCGTATGGGTCGCGGGATCGCATTCCGGCGGCAGCACTTTGTGTTTCTCGGGATCGCCAAAACCGGGGTGGCGCCAGCAGTAGTAAAGCCCCACCTTCAATCCCCGGCTCTTGAACGACTTGATGAACTGCGCCACGAGGTCCTGCTTGTAGGGGCAGTCGGGGTGCATGACGTCGTAGGTCGTGTATTGGCTGTCCCAGAGGCAAAAGCCCGCAACGTGTTTTGCGGTTAGGACGCCATACGTCATACCGGCGGATACCGCCGCGTCCGCCCAGGCATCCGTGTCGATCGTGTCGACCCCCGGATTGAAGGTGGAGGGATCAGGGTAGCCCTCGACCCATTGGACGCCCTTGTAGGTGGCCATGTTGTAATGGAGGAACATGCCGAATTCGAGTTTCCGGAAGTCCTCCTGCAACTTCTTGACCGACGCGCCGGTGTCCGGCTGTTTGTCGTTCTTGTCGGGCGACTGTGCCTTCGCCGTATGGAGCGCGAGTCCGGCCCACGCCAGCGCCGTGAGGGCAAGTGAGATCGTGATACCGCGATTCATGGTGTTTTCTTTCCTATTCCTTCCGGTCTTGCCCCGCTGGCCATCTTCTAATCCTTCTGGTTCAGCAGTTTGACCATGCCGCGGCCGAGGGCGTCTCCCACCATCATATAGGTCCCGGCGTTTCGGTTGTAGTGATAGCCCTGGCCGCTGGGGGAAACGGAAGGGTCTCTCCAGAAATCACGGGTTTCCACGGTCAATACGTTGCCGGCAAATTCCGGGTACTTGCCTTTTTCTCCGCTGACGGCGAGTTGAGCGTTGGCAACGGTCACGTGGGGACCGGCCATTTCCCATCCGCCGAAGCCGATGGTGGCCATCACAAAGGGCGCTTTCGGCGCCTTGAATTCGGCGCGCCAAGCTTTGATCAGGTTGACCAGGTTTAGTTCGTAGCGACTGGCGTGGGCCGCGTTGCCGTCCTTGTGTCCCTGCCACCAGACGAATCCGGCTATTTCATAGCCCTGGTCTTTGTACTCGGGGAAGAGGGTGGCGAAGTTGTCCAGTACGTCGTGAATGGCTTCAGTGTACTCGTCATACTGCTTGCCGGCATACCAGTTCACCTCCTTCTTGGGCTCTCCTTCGACCCAGGAGTCCGGCGTGTCCTTGTATCCGGCATAGACCCTGCCGTCATGGGTGAATCGCTCACTTCCCGGCGGCAGGATATCCCAGCCAAGGCTCCGGTTGCCGATGGAGGCCTTGATCAACAGGACCGGTTCGTCGTGGTAATAGCCCATGATGTGCCCGAACTGCATCTCCGGCCCGATGGTGTTACCCTGGATACCGACGGTTAGCGGACCTTGTGCCACGGCGGAGATGACGCCCTTGTACGTCACGTCGCCGCGGACGGTCCAATTG
>JABMRP010000427.1 GCA_013202535.1 Planctomycetota bacterium | reverse complement strand
CGAAAGGGACCCGTAAATGCCCGTCGTTTCCTTACCATGAATTCGCCTCCTGCAGTCCTTATCGGACCAATTGCGAATCCACCTTATTGACGCGCCCAGTTTTTCCAGACCATTATATGCCGAGAATGGCTTGAATGGGATCGAGTCCTCGTACTGGCACCTATACCTTTATGTCCTCTGTGTGATTGGCATCATATTGCCGTGGGTCCTAGCCTTTCTGTTACCACGCCCAGCGGCCATATTGCGATGGGTATGGTTGACACTTAAGACGCCTGAGGTCTTCAAGTTATCCGAATTCCTCAAATGGGTCCTCTTGGCACTTGCTCTTGTCCGCAAATGCTTCGACTTTCCACCATGCCTGATGAGACGTTTGCTGGAGTCATGGATCAAGCAGCATTATGATGGGCCGAGTGAAGATCCCGTATCCACAAAGTGGTTGAAGAAACTTGAGAGAGAAGAGTTCAAAGACTCAAAGTCCCGAGTCGACTTGACTGTGAGGACGGAACTTGGCTCAAGTGATGAGGAAGCGATCCAAGATGCGGCAGAACGAGCATTCCTCCCAAAACGCGTAATCATCGCGGTTCTAATAGACAGAAGCACCGGAGGCTCGGGTGAGGTTACCGAAACGGATCTCGCCACCGCCTTGAGTTTGAGAATAAACAGGAAAGGAGCGGGAAAGGAACTGAAGAAACTTGAGGAAGCGCCGCCCGACGAGCTTGTCCGATATCTCCTGCATCAGAAGCGCATGGCCGTGATTGTCACAAAGGGTCCCGCCGAGGATGGAGACAAGATGGAGATGATGAAGGGTCTTATGCATCGCCACTCAAGGATGCTACGAGTGTACGTGACGATTCGACCGAACTCGTCCCGTGTTGGGAAAAAGTAACCAGCTGACCGATTGTCGTGCAACGGAAAGGAACCGCGCCGCCATTCGATCTCGCCGCCGCGGTTGTCGCCGCTGGTTGAAACGCACGCTGGAGTCGCGGCATGAAACCTTCGTCGCAGTGTCTTGCCCCTACAGATCATGCGGTTAGTAACAACTCAGGAGTTTTCCAACATCGTGATGGAGGAGGTCAGGAATGCCTAACCGGAAACCAGCCACAGCGGGGCGTTCAACCGGATCCGTGCGTCAGTGGGCAAGTCGGCGTGAGTCCTCGCGTCCGTTACGGTTCGAGCCGCTGGAATCCAGGGCTCTGCTAAGCTTGTCGGGGATCGGCGCCGGTTCCGATCCGAGCATCTTCGCGGAGTTTCGGGCACTGGCGGCGCCCGCCTTCCCCTTACACGGTTTGAATTTCAGTCCGTATACCGACGTTGGTGAGGATCCGGACTATGGTCCCGGGCAGGTTACGCCCGCGGAGTTGCTCCAGCGCATGTCGGCCGTTTCGCCGTACACCGATTGGATCAGGACCTTTGGCTCTACCGGTGATCTTGCGATAGCTACGTTCGCCAGAGCGTGGTTTGAATGACGCCCCCACGGTCTGGCGACCGTAGCTAGCTACCGCTTGACACCCCCCCGTGTGATGCCATAATGGCGGCTGTCGAGAAAGCGTTGTTCAAGGTCACTCAAGCAGGGGTAGTGCCATGACGTTTCGCCGCATGTCGTTTCATCGTGAGTGTTTCCTTCTGACCGCCGTGATCGCCTTGGCCGGTGTGACGCCGGTTTTCGCCCAGAAAGCCCCCGTTCCCGATGCCGCGGCGCAGGCCGAGGCGCTGAAAATCATCGCGGAGATATTCGAGCAGCAGTGGGCCGGGGCCAAGACGAGCGCCCAGAAGACGGCCCTGGCGGAGAAGATGCTCGAACAGGCGACGCAGACCGCCAACGATCCGACGGGCCGGTTCGTGTTGTTGCGGGTGGCGCGAGACGTCGCCACGGGAGCCGGGGACGTGACGACGGCGTTTGCGGCAATCGAGATGCTCGATCGGGGTTTTGCGGTCGACGCGGTAAAGATGAAGACCGAGGCACTGCTGACGGGCACCAAGTCGATCGTCCGGGCCGAACACGCCAAGGTGGCCGCCGAGGAGTCGATCGCTCTGGTCCGTGCCGCGATAGCCCAAGACGATTACCCCACGGCCGAACAACTGCTCCGCGTCGGACAGTCCGCCGCCCGGAAGAGCCGCGACGGCGCACTCATTCGCAGTTTTACCGATCTCAGCCGCGATATGGCGAGAATCGTCAAGGCCTACGAAGCCATCCAGCCGGCCCTGAAAGTGCTGGACGAAAAGCCGACCGACCCGGCCGCCAATCTGACCGTGGGCAAGTTCTACTGTCTCGTCAAAGGCGACTGGGCAACGGGTGTTCCCTTGCTGGCCTTGGCTGACAACTCCCTATACCAGGCCCCCGCTCGCAAGGAACTCGGAGAGGTTTCCTCGCCCGAAGAACAGGTGGCCCTGGGAGATACCTGGTGGGATCTGGCGCAAGCGGCCGAGGAGGCAGAGAGGGAGTCTCTCACGCAGCGCGCCGGCGTGTGGTATCGAACGGCCCTGCCGAAGCTTACCCCCGGTCTGGCGAAGGCACGCACGGAAAAGCGTGTCGCGGAAATCAGCGAAGTGGACCGACCAGCAACGTCTTCCGGCCGCCGTTGGCAATTCCAAGGGGTGTTCAACAGCGGTCACGGACAACTCATCGGACATCCACAAGTGCCGGCAGAGTTGGAAGCATTGTATCGAAATGGGCGGGGCCGGTTTTGGGGCGTTTGTCGGCACAGCGCGAAAACCATTGACGGCGGGAAACGTGGCTGGTTCGGCAAGTCCGTGGTCTGGTCAGTGCCCGACCCAAGCATGCTCAATGCCCATTTCGTTTTGAACTCGAAGTTCCTCACACGGACAACGAGTAACGGCCCGACAGTCTACGTCAGCATCCTGAACGACAAGAATGAACTGCTCGGCAGGCTGCTGGTTCCCGTCATGAAGCCCAACCTAGCTCTGACTTTGAAGTACAACGCTGCGGAAAACACCGTTCGACTGGAGTGTCCCGAGGGGAAAGACTTTTTCCCGGAGTACAGTGCCCCAATAACGATTCCGCTACCGGCCAACGCCCCCATTGCGGTAGCGCTGAGCGTCAGCGTTCGCTACCCCGGCGAAAAGTGCGACTCAACGTTCGCCCTAACCACGGCCGGACCGTAGGGGCTTTTCCGGCCAGGCGAAAGTGTTGGGCAAGTACGGGTTCCTCTTCTCTGTCCCGGCGAGAACAGAGGAGAGGAACCCGTACTCGTCGCACCGTTTTGGCGGCTCGGTGAATCAACTCCAATAGCAAACGCCTACGCAGGACCGTTCACGGTCCTTCCGGCCGAAGGCCGTATTAGGCCCGTGCTTTAGCACGGGTTACGAGTGACAAACCACAATAAAGCGCCGTCACGCCCGTCCGCCCGCCGCCGATGGCAGCGTGCGGCCTGGGGGTGACTGTGGATTGGCTCTCGGCGGACGCGTAACCCGCCGTAAACGACGGGCCTAATACCGCCTGCGGCGGAAAGGACCGTAAACGGCCCTACGCGGGCGTGTGCCTCACAACTTAATGCGTCTAGCCGCGCCCCCCGAAGAACCCGATTTCCCTTGACGTTTCGCGGGCTTCGGGTAGAATCTTCGCATCATGACTCACCAAACCCAACCAACACCCAACCGCCCGCTCGTCGACGCTCACGTTCACGTCTTCTGCTGGGGTGAGAACCCGAGCGACGGGTTTCTTTCCGAGCGGACCCGGGGTGCATGGCGGACGCGGATCTTGCTGCGGTTGATCGGCATTGGGAAGGAAAAGGGCGAGACGCTCAGCGAGAAGTTTCGATCGCGGCTGTTGCGACACGTCGACGGGTCGAAACTCGACTTCGTGGTCGTGCTGGCCGAAGATGCCGTGTATCGGGAAGACGGTTCGCGAGACGATCCGGCGACGCATTTCTATGTGTCCAACGATTATGTGCTCGATTTGGCCCGGCGGTCGGAGAAGATCCTCCCGGGCTGTTCGATCAACCCGATCCGCCGCGACGCGCTGGCCGAATTGGAACGCGTACACGAGGCCGGATGCCGGCTGGTGAAGATCCACACGGCGATCCAGGGCGTGGACCCGGCCTTGGCGCGTTTCGACAAGTTCTATCGTCGTGCGGCGGATCTCGGCGTGGTGTTGATGTTTCACACCGGCTACGAACATTCCTGCACGGTCGTATCGCAGCAGTTCACCGATCCGGCCAGTCTGGCGCGACCGCTGGACCACGGCGGGGTGATCCTTGCGGCGCATTGCGGCGTGTGTGCGACATTCGACCCGGAGGACTACTACCCCAACTTCGTGCGGATGATGCACGCCCATGACAACCTCTACGGCGATACGTCGATCATGGCCGTCTGGAATCGCTGGCGGTCGCTCAGCCGGCTCAGCCGCGAGGCCCCGGCGATTACCGCCCGCGTCGTTCACGGCAGCGATTATCCCTTCCCGCCGGCCCGTCTTCCGTTTGTATTGCGAACCGGCCCGTTCCCCCCCGAGCGCCGCAACGCCCTGGACATGGACCTGCGGATCAAGCAATCGTTCAACTTCGGACCGGGATACGCCAGCCAGATGTTGGAACTGTTGGGGCCCGGCTCCGCGGGAGAGGATGCGTGAGAAGCGGAGCCCCCAAGAAATGCACAATCCGGGTGGGCCCATGACGGACCCGACCCGGACTGTTTCCCCCCCTGGGAATTTCTGCGGTCGGCAAGATGCCGTGCCGGCTGTGTTTGTTTGCCGTCGGGCGAGCCCATGCGGCGATGAGAAACCTTATCGGTTGGCTCGACCGTAACACTTTGGCAAACTTTACCAACTGTGTCGATTTCAACGGTTGGGACTCTGGGGAGAGATTGCCGATCCGATCCGCCTGCCCCCCGCAAGACGTGGGTTCGGCGCTTTTTGCGGATTCGTTTCACAATATGTGACGGTTAGGTCGATTCTGAGGGCAGGATTCTACGCGGCGGCCAATCCGCGCGCTGCTCCATGATGCCCGAGAGAGGATGCGATCCGTGACCGATTCCAGATCCATGACGGCCAGCCTGACGAAATCCCCGTTCGTTTGGGGGGGCATGGCAACCGCGATCTTTTATGGCCTGGTCCATGGCAAGCTGCTCTCGGGCTGGTTGATCGATGCCTATTTCGTCGGCCATCCGGTCTTTTACGTGGCGACCGCGCTGTTCTTCGTCGGAATTGCCGCCCTGGCGATCAAGGCCATCGACGTCGCCCGGCAGAGGAGCGATCTGGTCGAACCGCTGTTGGGGCCCGTGGGAAGCGAACGTCAAACGGCCGACGACTGCCGCGCGCTGCTGGAGCGGCTGGATCGTCTGTCGCCGGTTCGGCAAGAAGACTATATCGTCGGGCGCCTGCGCGATGCGTTGCGATACGTGGGCCGCAGCGGCACGGCCGACACGATGGAAGACCACGTAAAATATCTGGCCGACCTCGACGTCGGGCGCATGCATGCCGGCTATGGGCTGGTGCGGCTGATTGTGTGGGCGATCCCCATCCTCGGGTTCCTGGGTACGGTCATCGGCATCGCCCTGGCCATTGCCAACCTATCGCCCCAGGCCCTGGAAGACTCGCTGCCGCAAGTGGTGGCCGGGTTGGGGGTTGCGTTCAACACGACCACGCTGGCCTTGGCTCTGTCGATCGTGCTGATGTTCGCCCAGTTTCGCATCGGCCAGTCGGAATCGGGCCTGTTGGATATGGTCGACCGGCGGGCCGAGGCCGAACTGATCGGCCGCTTCGAGCAGTCCAGCGCGCACGACGACGGCCAGCAGGCGGCGGTCCGCCGGATGACCGAGACCTTGCTGAAGGCCAACGACCGGCTGGTCTCGCGGCAAGTCGAACTGTGGCGGGGGTCGATGGAGACCGCCCAGAAGCGTTGGGCCGAGACGACCGCCGCCTCGGCCGGGCAACTGAAAGCGGCACTTTCCGGCGCGCTGGCCGATAGTCTCAAGACACACGCCGGGCACTTGGCCGCCGCCGAGCGGGAATCGGCGGAGCAGAACCGCCAGCACTGGGACCGCGTGCAACGGGCCCTGGTCCAATCCGGCGAGACCAGCGGCGCCATGCAGCGGACCGTGGTGCGCCAGAGCGAGACGCTGGCCCGGGCGATCGAGGCGACCGGACAGGTTGTCAAGCTGGAAGAGGCGCTCAACCGCAACCTCTCGGCGCTGTCCAGTTCGGCGAATTTTGAGCAGACCGTGATGAGTCTGGCCGCCGCGATCCACCTGCTCAACGGGCGACTGGGGCAAACGCCCGTTGATCCGTCCCGGATTTCGCTCGAACCGCAACCACGCAAGGGCCATGCGGCATGAGACGGCCGGGTGCAGCACGAATTGGCGACAACCAGGCCGCGAGCGTTTCCTTGTTCCCGTTCCTGGCTGTCTTGATCTGTACGATGGGCGCGCTCATTGTGCTGCTGATCGTCATCACTCGGCTTGCGCGCGCCCAGGTGATCGAAACGGCCCGGGAAACAACCGCCGCCGATGCCGACGCCGATGTCGATGACCCGAAACCGCAGCCGCCGACCGCGGAACCTTCTCCGAGAGACCTCCAGGAATCGTTCCAGCGGACGGCTCGGCAGATCGAACTGATCGCCCGGCGCCAGCGGGCCGAAGCGCGGATCGCCCAATGGGACCAGGCTTTGCGGACGGCCCAAGAGGAACTTTCCGCCGCGCAAAATCGCTCCGACGACGCCGGGGCCCATCTGGAGCAACTTCGCCGCGAGTTGGCCGCCTTGGAAGCGGCGTGGAACGAACTGCAACGAACCGGTGCCGGCGACGACCAACAGCGGCGGACTTTGGAAGCCGAACTGCAACGTCTGGCGGTCGAAATCGAGGAAGCTCAGGAAGAACTCGACGAAGCCCGCCAAGAGGCGGCCGACCGGCCTCGCTCGTACGCGATTCTCCCCTTCGACGCGGTTCTTGGCACCTACCGCCGGCCTGTCTACATCGAATGCCGAGCCGACGAAGTCATCATTCAACCGGAGGGAATACGGCTGGGTGAGGACGATTTTCCCCCGGGAATGCTGCCGGGCAACCCGCTCGACGCGGCCGTCCATGCGGTCAGGGAATACTACCGCGGACAACGAACCGACGAGGGACAGTCGGTCCTGGCGTATCCGCTGCTGCTGATTCGTCCCGAAGGGATCGCCGCCCACGGGCGAACGCGGCAGGCTTTGCGTGGATGGCAAGCGGATTTTGGCTACGAGTATATCGGGAGCGATTGGAGCATGGCCTACCCGGCGCCCGATCCGGTGTTGGCCGAAAGGCTTCGCCTGGTTGTCGAGGAGGCGCGACGGCGTCAGCGGGCGTACCAAGAGGAACTGAAGCTGGCGGCTCCGTCGCTCGACCGGGCTCAAAACGGCGGGAGAGAGCGGCGAGATACGGTGATGGGGGCCGCGGGAGGTAATATCGGAAGCGGTTCCGGCACCGGTCGAGGCACGCGCGGCGGAGGATCGATGTCCGCCGGCCCCCATGGAACGGTCATCGCTCCGCGCGGCGGTGGTTCGCCCGGTGGTGGTTCGCCTGGTGGTGGTTCGCCTGGTGACGGTTTGCCTGGTGGCGGTATGCCCGGTGGTGAAATGGCCGGTAGTGCTGTGCCTGGTAGCGGCTCGCCCGGTGGTGAAATGCCCGGTAGTGCTGTGCCCAGTGGCGGTGTGCCCGGCGGTGGTCAGCCCGGCGGCGGTTCACCCAGCGGCGGTTCACCCAGCGG
>JABMRP010000426.1 GCA_013202535.1 Planctomycetota bacterium | reverse complement strand
GGCCGCACGGCCTACCACCACACGTTCTTCGAGATGCTGGGCAATTTCAGCTTCGGCGACTATTTCAAACGGGACGCGATCAACTGGGCCTGGGAGTTTTTGACCGCGAAGAAATGGCTCGGTCTGGACCCCAAGCGGCTCTCGGCTACCGTCTACCTCGACGATGACGAAGCCTACGGCATCTGGGAAAACGATATCAAACTCCCCCCCGAGCGGATCCGGCGACTCGGCGAGGATGAAAACTTCTGGCCGGCCAACGCGCCCAGTCAAGGCCCCGACGGTGTGTGCGGGCCGTGTAGCGAGATCTATTTCCACCCCGACGAGGGGGAAGTCGAGATCTGGAATCTGGTCTTTACCCAGTTCAACCGCGTCGGCGATCCGCCGGACAATCTCCGCCCGCTGCCCAGCAAGAACATCGACACGGGCATGGGTCTGGAGCGCACGGCCGCCGTATTGCAGGGCGTGGAAACGAATTTCCACATCGATATCCTCCGCCCGTTGGTCGAAGCCGCCGGTGAGGTATGTGGCACAAAGTACGATCCCCAAAGCGACGAAGGCCGGCGCCTGCGTCGCATCGCCGATCACGTCCGCGCCTGCACGTTTGCGATCCACGAAAATGTCTATCCCGACAACGAGAAGGAAGGCTACGTCATCCGCAAGCTCATCCGCCGGGCAACGCTCGACGGCTACCAGTTGGGGATGCAGGAGCCCGTGCTGCACAAGCTGGTGGGCGCCGTGGCCGAGGCGATGAGCGGCCCGTATCCCGAACTGAAGGAAACGGTGCAGCGCGTGGCCCAAGGCATCGAAAACGAAGAGGATTCGTTTTTCGACACGATCAGCCGGGGGATGCCCCGGGCCGAAAAACTGATGGAAGAGACCCGCTCGGCCGGAACCGCCAAGGTACCCGGCGAACCGGCCTTCCGGCTGTTGGACACCCACGGCTTTCCACCCGAGTTGACCGAAGTGATGGCCCTGGAAGCCGGGCTCGGATTCGACTGGGACGGCTACAACGCGGCCAAACGCAAGCACGAAAAAGCCTCCGGCGCCGGTCAAAGGACCGAACTGTTCAAGTCCGGCCCGTTGGACGAACTGAAACCTACGGTTCCGCATATCGAATTCGTCGGTTACGACACCGAATCGTGTGACGACGCGACGATCGTCGGCCTGATCGACGGCGACCGCACCTGCTACGAGTTGCAGCAGGTCGATACGAAACACCCGCTGGTCGTGGTGTTGGACAAAACGCCTTTCTACGGCGAAATGGGCGGCCAGGTGGGCGACCGGGGCGAGTTGGTCTGCGTCGGCGGTCGCTTCGAGGTGATCGACACCCAGATCGAAGACGGGCTGACGCTGCACGTCGGTTTCTTGCGCGAAGGCAAGATCGCCTACAAGGACCAAGTAACCGCCCGAGTCGACCACGGCCGGCGGCAAGCGATTCGCCGAGCCCATTCGGCCACGCATATCCTACAGCACGCGTTGCGGCAATGCCTGGGCGAGCAAACGCAACAAAAGGGCTCGAAGGTGGAGCCCGACCTGTTGCGGTTCGACTTCAACTACAACCATGCCCTATCGGCCGAACAACTCGCCCAGGTCGAGACCGAGGTGAACGCCCGGAGCATCGACGGCGTGCCGGTCGGTTGGACCAACATGCCGATCGAGGAAGCCCGGCAGAGCGGCGCCACGATGCTCTTCGGCGAGAAATATCCCGACGTGGTACGCGTGGTGTCGGTCGGCGATTTCAGCAAGGAACTCTGCGGCGGCACGCATCTGGACAACTCCGGCCTGATCGGCCTGTTCAAGATCGTCGGCGAGGAGAGCATCGCCAAGGGGATTCGCCGCATCACGGCGGTGACCGGCATGGAGTCGGTCGGCCGGGCGCTTGCGACCGAGGAACTCTTGGGCCGCACGGCTCTGGCCCTGAAGACCAATCGCGAGGATGTGCCGGCGCGCGTGGAGAGCCTGGTCAAGGAGGTTCGCCAGTTGAAGAAACAGGCCGCCGCCGGACGCCAGGCCCAGGCCGTCTCGCCCGACCAATTACTGGCAGACGCCGTCGAGGTGGCCGGGGCCAAGGTGGTGACCGCCGAGGTACCCGACGCCGACGTCGGCCAACTGCGAGGGCTGATCGACCAACTCCGCAAGAAGTCGGCCCCGGTGGCCGTCATGCTGGGAACCCGGCAAAGCGCCGACAAGGTGCTGCTGATAGCCGGCATGAGTCGCGATCTGGTCGAGCGGGGAGGCGACGCGGTGAAGTGGATCCGCACGGTCGCCCAACTCATCCAGGGCGGCGGCGGCGGACGCCCCGACATGGCCCAAGCCGGCGGGAAAAACCCCGAGAAGTTGCCGGAAGCGCTGGTCGCGGCGCGGGAGTCGATCGGCGGGATGTTGGCCTGAGTGTCGGTCGTTGCTATACTGTATCGCCGCTCCGTTGCGTTGAGAACACGATTGACCGGCAAAGGGGTGAAAGATGGCTGCGACGTTTTTCGTATGGGCCGATCGCGTGAGGCCTCTCTGGGGGGCCCTCCCCGAGGCTCTCCGGCAGAGCATCTCCGGATTCCTCTGGCGAACCACCCCCGGATTTCTTCGGCGAGCCGTACCCGAATTTCTCCGCCGAATCACACCCGTAGACCATACATGGGTGACCACCTATCAGTCTGTCTCGACACACCATCTCAACCCGAGCGCTGGCGATTACTGGCACTGTCATGGTTTCTTTCGCGCCACACCGCCGGAAAACCCAGCGGTGAGGCTACTCCGGCAAGGGACGGGCGATATCGAGTTCGCGCGGTACATTGCTCGACCGAATGCCCCCGATGAAGACGTCGGTTTGAGATACGGAGTGGATGGGGTTTGCCACCAAATGGCGAACCGTATCCTCTCCGCAACGGGTGGCAATGACACGGTTCCCCTGACCGTGAAAGGAGCTGAGGGCTACACCCTCTCCGTGGCTGCTTACGGCGTGTATGGAGGGAAACTCAACAGGGCCGTGAAGAGAAGATGGGCGAAACGCAAGGAGGAATGGAAACGCCAGAGGGGGGAGGGAAAAGACTATGAGTGAAGACATGACCAACGATCCAGACGAGCGATTCACCGAGGACTTGCTTCGGGCGACCCTTGGCCCGAAGTTCAATTCCGCAATCCTCGATAGCATCCTTAACGCCGAGGCACTCATGATCGGTCGCAAGGATAATCTTGCCGATCTTATGGACGCCGGGGTGATAACGAAAAGGGAATTCGCCGACAAAGTCAACCGTGTTCTGTCGGTTTATTTGCGGGCAGTGAGCAGCGTCGTGGGAGAAGAAGCGTGCAGGGCCATGTACGACTTCGGCCCCGACGATCGAATCCAATTGATCGACCCCGAACGGATGCGCCCTCCCACGACGGGCTCGATAACACCAGAGGTGCTGGATGCAAAGGCGCTGGCCGCAATCGCTACGGATGAACGAATCGCGTTTCGGGACAGTGTCCTCGTGCGAGATAACGAAGAAGACTTCGGCAAGAACTTGGCACATGCAACTGAGTTCCTTGCCATACGGGGAGAGGCGATGGAGGCGGGCTTCACTTCCCGAAAAGAAATCGCTTGTTACCAGGCCGCGATGCTCTCGGTCTACCTGGTAGACAAGATCTCGGGCGAGGGTGTAAGCCAATTCATTTGGCGAATTTGCGAAAAGATCATGATATTGGCTGGTCAGCGCCTTCGTGCAAGCGATCACGCAACGGGGGATCTATGCCAGCTCTGCCGTGATGCGCAGATTGAGGCCTTGGAGGACAGCGACGATATCGAAATGTACACAGATGGGACACAACAGATAGAGGAATGGTTGTCTGACAACTCACCGGCTTGGAATCCAGCCTTAGCCAGCAAGCCACCCGAGTAAGCCACCTGTTGGCTGTTGGCCGGGAATCTTCGGTCTCAGGCCGCGCCCCGCCGGTCTTCCGCGGGTCTCCCCGGCTGCGCCGGCGTGTCTTGTTGGTACCGCTGAAGTTCGGCGAAGATTGCGCGGAATTGGCTCTCGTACCCACCCGGTCGCAGTCGTCGTGTCCAGCGATCCAGCAGCTCCGGATTGCGCTGAAGATGCGTCCAAAACACTTCGAATTCGGCAAAGCTCTGACGCGGCACACAAAACGCCCGCCGCGTTCTTCGGGGAAGATCTTGCGTCGCCGCTTGAACGTCCACTTCCAGCCGTGCCATGTAAGCGTTGAAACGACCGTAAAGATCCTTCAAATCGTGTTTCATGACAATCCCTCTGCTTCCATGCTCGCGGGTGCCCGAATTGGCCGGACGGCGGACGGCACCGTGATCGTCGCTTGCCGTGATTATACAGAATCTCGGCCGGAGCCAAACACCAGTGTGACAAGGGCAGAAATCAGGATCATCATCGGGTGAATGTCAAGGTACTCCGCCGAACGTCAAGCCCCCCGACGGTGCTGTTCGAGGCGGTTACGCAAGGTCGACTCTAAGGAGATTCAATGGCCATTCAGGTAAACTACTCATTGCTGCCCCCCAAATGGGGTCTGCCCGGTCTCGGTTGACAGGTCGCTCGGGGGAGTTTAAGTTGTATGGTTTCGACTTCCGGTGCGCTGGGCATGCTGGGTATGCCCGCGACGCACGCAAGCCGCGATATCCCCGTTGATGGATAGTGAGACCATGGCTGTTCCCAAGAGAAAACACTCGAATTCCCGAACCGGCACGCGGCGGGCCCACGACAGCTTGACCGCCCGGCAGTTGTCCTACTGCCCGCAGTGCAGCACGGCGTTGCCAAGCCACGTGATTTGTCCCAAGTGCGGCCATTACATGGGCCGAAAGCTGGTCGAGGCGGAATCCTGAGGACTGAGCAACCGTGAGCAGGATCGCCTTCCTTTTCCCCGGTCAAGGGGCGCAAACGGTCGGCATGGGCCAGCAGCTGGCCGAGTCGTTGCCTGCTGCGCGCAGCTTGTTCGACAGAGCCGGCGAAATCCTCGGCTACGATCTGGCGACGCTCTGCTTCGAGGGACCGGCCGAACAGCTCGATTCGACCGTCACCAGCCAGCCGGCGCTATTCGTCACCAGTCTGGCGGCGTTGGAATCCCTGCGAGAGGAATCGCCCGAGGTCGTGCTCTCCTGTGAGGCGGCGGCCGGGTTGAGCCTCGGCGAATACACGGCGATGGTCTTTGCCGGAGTGATGGATTTCGAGGCCGGGTTGACCCTCGTCCAGAAACGAGGGGCCGCCATGCAAGAGGCCTCCGACGCGACCCCCAGCGGAATGGTCAGCATCTTGGGGCTGGAGCGGGTCCAGGTCGAGGCCCTTTGCGACGAAGTGCGGGGCGAGGACACGCTGGAAATCGCCAACTTCCTCTGCCCGGGCAATATCGTGGTTTCCGGGAGCAACGCGGCCTGTGAGCGGGCGGCCGAATCGGCCGGATCGTTCGGTGCGATGAAAGCGGTGCCTCTGGCGGTTGCCGGGGCGTTTCATACCCAGATCATGCGTCCGGCCGACGAACAATTGGCCCGAGCGCTGGCCGACGTACCCATGCACCCCCCCCGAATCCCCGTCGTCTCCAATGTCGACGCCCAACCGCACGACGACCCGGAAGAAATCCGCCAGTTGCTCATCCGCCAAGTCCTCCGTCCGGTGCGGTGGGAGGATTCGATGCGATACCTGATCGATCAGGGATTCGCTCCGTTTTACGAAGTCGGGCCGGGACGCGTGCTCCGCGGCCTGTTGCGACGCATCGACCGGAAGCCGGAGTGCCATAACATCACCGTCTAGGAAAAAGGGGACAGGCACCTTTTGCCTCCAACGGCCTTCCGGGTGCTTCGCACAAAAGGTGCCTGTCCCCTTTTTCCCGCCGACGCGAGACAACAACCTCGGGAACGAAACGATGGCAGAAGATAAGACACCAAGAATCTCGGCCGACCTGACCGATCGGGTGGCAATCGTCACCGGCGCGGCTCGTGGCCTGGGCAAGTGTATCGCCCTGCGCCTGGCCGGCTGTGGGGCCAAAGTGGCCTGTGTCGACGTCAATGCCGAAGTGCTGGCCGAAACGGTCGGTCAGATCACCGCTGCCGGAGGTACGGCCGAGGCATGGGCGTGCGACGTCACCGACAGCACCCGGGTCAACGAGGTGGTCAAGGAAGTCGCCACAAAGTGGGGGGGACTGTACCTCCTGGTCAACAACGCCGGGGTGACCCGCGATACCATGGTCATGCGGATGAGCGACGACCAATGGGACCTCGTGCTCGGAATCAATCTTCGCGGCACTTTCTTGTTCACCCGCGCGGCGGCTAAGCCGATGATGAAGGGGCGGCAGGGACGAATTATCAACATGGCCAGCGTCTCGGGATTGACGGGCAACCCGGGACAGGCGAATTACTCGGCATCCAAAGCGGGCGTGATCGGACTGACACGGACCGTGGCCAAGGAGTTGGCCGGACGAAATATCACGGTCAATGCCGTGGCACCGGGATTCATCGCCACGGAAATGACCGCCGCGTTGGGGGAGGACATCCTCAAGGAAGTAGCGAGCCATACCCCACTCGGTAGGGTGGGGCAACCGGAAGATATCGCCGATGCCGTGCTCTTCCTGGCCAGCGACGGGGCCGCGTTTATTACCGGCCACGTGCTGACCGTCGACGGAGGGCTGACCGCCTGAGGAAAACCCGCTCCCAAGGATGTGCCCGGGGGGACAAGAGTGTGGCTCAGAGGACAAAAATGGGGCCCGGGAGCAAAAATGCGGCCGGGAGACATAGACAAGCAGGGGAAAAACAGGTATACCAACACTCTTGCGGGACCTTTGGGGTTGCGCAACTGAAGACGTTGGTGGTTCGTGTGAATTGAACGTCCGGGGGCAAGCCGTGTAGTGCCCCCAGGTTTTGTGATTATCAGGAGGACCGTCCAGGTGGCCTCAGTTGAAGAACGAGTCGTAGACATCGTTGCCGAGCAACTTGGTGTCGGAAAAGATCAGATTACTCGAGACACTTCCTTCGTGAATGATTTGGGAGCCGATTCACTCGATACGGTTGAGTTGGTGATGGAACTCGAAGAAGAGTTCGACATCAACATTCCGGACGATGCCGCCGAAAAGATCCAGACGGTCGGACAGGCCGTCGGTCACATCGAGAAGGTCATCGAGGAAAAGAACGGACCCTCCTCTTCCTAACGGTCTTCCATGAGACGCCGCGTTGTTGTAACTGGCCTGGGGGCGGTTACCTCGCTGAGTTGCCAGGTTCCCGATTTGTGGACCCGCGTCTGCAACGGCGAGAGTGGAGTGCATGCGCTGACGCGATTCGATTGCCACGACTATCGGGCAAGAATCGCGGGTGAAATCCAGAATTGGTCACCCGGCGCGTACATCACCCCCAAAGAGGCCAAACGACTTGACCTATTCGCCCAGTACGCCCTGGTCGCGTCGATCGATGCCGTGAACGACTCCGGGTTGGATTTCTCCACCGAAGAGCCTTTCCGTTGTGGCGTGATTCTCGGCTCGGGCGTCGGCGGCCTGCAGGAGATCGAGGACCAGATCATCCGCATGACGGAGAAAGGCCCGAGGAAAGTCTCGGCCTTCACGATCCCGAAACTGATGGTCAACGCGGCCAGCGGGCATGTCTCGATCCAATTCGGCCTGCGCGGGCCCAACTCGGCCGTGGCCACTGCGTGCGCCAGTGCGACCAACGCCATCGGCGAGGCCTTCAAGACCATCCAGTACAATGACGCCGACGTGATGATCACCGGCGGCTCCGAAGCGGCCGTTACGCGGATGGGAATCAGTGCGTTCATGGCGATGCGAGCCTTGTCGGAACGTAACGACGAGCCGCACCGCGCCAGCCGCCCGTTCGACGTCGATCGCGACGGTTTCGTGCTCAGCGAGGGAGCCGGCACCCTGGTGCTCGAGGAACTCGAGCACGCCAAAGCACGCCGCGCCGACATTTACGCCGAGGTGCTCGGCTATGGCTCCAGCGGCGACGGCGGTCACATTACTCAGCCCGATGCCGACGGAGTGGGTGCGGCCAAGTCGATGGAAAGCGCCCTGGCCGATGCCCGTATCGACCGAGAGCAAGTCGCCTACATCAACGCCCACGGCACGAGCACCGTGTTGGGCGACATCGCCGAAACCGCGGCGGTGAAGTCGGTCTTCGGCGATTGGGCCAAACAACTGAGCATCTCCAGCACGAAGAGCCAGTTGGGCCACCTGCTAGGGGCAAGCGGTGGAGTCGAGTTGGTGCTGACGGTCAAGGCCATCTGCGAAGGGGTCGTCCCGCCGACGATCAACCTGGAAACGCCCGACCCCAAGTGCGATCTCGACTACACCCCCATCGAAGCCCGACCACGCGACATCCCCGTGGCCATCTCCAACAGCTTCGGGTTCGGCGGTCATAACGGGTCGTTGATCGTCGGTCGGCTTCGCGACGATTGAGCCCCCGGATGGCCTGCCGAGTTTTCTCCCGTCGCCCCGACGTGTGCGATTTCGACTCGCCGGCCCCCGATGGATCCAATCGGTGGTTGCCACAAACGAAACTGCACTTTCCACATTTACCCAATTCTGCAATACTTGCCACAATGGCTTCTGCAGATGCTCTTCTTTGATGGGCCCTATTCTTGGGTTCGGATTGGCCTCGTTCGTGGGGCCGGATTGGCCTCGCCCGTGAGGCTGGATTGGATGGAACCAATGGTTCGCTTTTCGCTTCTCGTCCCGCAGCGCGGTGCGGCCGGTATGGTCGCGCGCCGGCTGCCCGAATGGCTCGATGTTCTCGACGGGCTCGACCCGTCGTACGAAGTCGTGGTCGTCGACGACGGTTCCCCCCCGGAATCACTTGAGATGCTCAAGCCGCTTCTGGCGGAGCACGAGACATTTCGCGTGATCCGGTTGGATCGTCCTGGCGGGCTGGCGGCGGCGGTCACCGCCGGAATTGCCGCGGCACGGGGCGACGTGCTGATAGCCACCGACGCGAGCGAGCAATACCCCGCGCGGGAGATCCCTCGATTGGTGGGATGTTTGGCGCGTGTCGATCTGGTTTTCGGCCGACGACATCGGAGCCGGGTGACAAAGATTTGCCGATCGATCGCCGGGTGGCCGGACCGATTCCTGCTCAGCGGTGTGGTCCACGACCCCGACGGGTTGTTTTGGGCCGCCCGGCACGAGGCCGTCGCCGGGGTGGAATTGGGCCGCGGGATGCACCGCTATTTAGGCCCGTTGGTCGCGGCTCGGGGTTTTCGTGTGGACGAAATTAGCGTACAACATTGCCCAAGCGCCCGCGCGGCGACGATCCGGTCGCGCCGGTTTCGTTTGGCCGACCTGCTGGGAGTTTGGTGGCTTCAGCGGCGCGGTCAGGCGGTGTTGAGTCGCGAGATCGTCGTCGCAAAGGCCAATCAGCGGCAGATGCGCGTTTTTCCGCGTCGACGACAGGGATCCGCTTAGATCGTTGGACAACGACACTTCGGGCCGATGGCAGTGGGACACTTCGGGCCGATGGCAATGGCACACGACTTTTTCAACGGATACGGAGCATGGACGCGCCGCAACGATCGCTGAAAATCTTCTTCTCGGCCGGAGAGCCTAGCGGCGATTTGCACGGCGCGAACCTGATTCGCCAATTGCAGAAGCGGCATGGGCGGATCGAGGCGGTCGGTTACGGCGGACCGCAAATGAAGGCCGCCGGGTGCCGCCTGCACGCCGATCTGACGGTGCTGGCCGTGATGTGGCTTCTCCGGGCGCTGTTGAACCTGCACAAGTTTTGGGCCCTGGTCAGCCGGGCCGATCGCTATTTTCGCCATCACCGGCCCGACGCCGTGGTGCTGATCGACTATCCGGGCTTCAACTGGTGGATCGCGCGTCGGGCCAAAGTGCATGGCATCCCGGTCTTCTACTATGCTCCGCCACAGATCTGGGCTTGGGCCAGTTGGCGGGTGAAGAAGATGCGCCGGCTGGTGGATCATGTGTTGTGCGGACTGCCGTTCGAGGAAACCTGGTTTCGCCAGCGGGGGTGTCACGCCACGTTCGTCGGACACCCGTTCTTCGACGAGGTCCGGCGACATCCGACCGACGAGAAGTTCGTCGCCCAAAGGAAGGCCGAAAAGGGTCCGCTGGTGGCGATTCTTCCCGGCTCGCGGACCCAGGAAGTGGCTTCCAACCTCAAGTGGTTTCTCAAGGCGGCCGCGCAGGTGCGCCAGGCGGTGCCGGATGCCCGGTTTGCCATCGCGTCGTTCAAACCGCACCAGGCCGACATGGCCCGACACGAGGTGTCCGCCTCGGGATTGCCGGTCGAGGTGTTTCTGGGCAAGACGCCCGAGTTGATCCGGGCGGCCGACTGCTGCATGGCCGTTTCCGGCTCGGTTTCCCTGGAACTGCTGTACCACGCCACGCCGACGGTCGTCCTCTACCAGATCTCGCCGCTGGCATTCCGCGTGCAGAAATGGTTTCGCAAGGTAAAATACATTACGCTGGTCAACCTGTTGACCTGCGACGACCTTTTTCCCGACGACGTGACGCCGTTCGACCCCCGGCAGGAAGACGCCGAGCGGGTCTTGTTTCCCGAGTATCTGACCTGCGAGGATAAGTCGCCACAAGTGGCCGCCCACGTGATCGAGTGGCTAACCGATGCCGAGAAACACGCGCGGCGGGTGGCCGAGTTGGCAAAGTTGAAGGCCGAGATCGCCCACGGCGGGGCTTCGGCAACGGCCGCCGACTACATACTCGATATGCTCGCGCCGCGCGGATCGGGCGTGGCTCGACCCCATTTTGCCGGTACAAAGAAGCGGTCGTCGGTATCCGGCGGATAGGAGGGCACGCGGACGGTGTTATTGGGCGAGCCACAGCGAACGCAGGGCGATTTGAATTTCGCGATCCTCGGGTTCCCGGTCCGGGTTCACCCGTTCTTCTGGCTGATTGCCGTCCTCCTGGGCAGGCCGATGCAGTCGAGGTTGCAGGAGATGCTGATCTGGGTCACCGTGGTGTTCGTCTCGATTCTGGTCCACGAGCTGGGCCATGCGATGGTCATGCGGTGGTACGGATTTCGTCCCTGGATCACGCTGTACGGCATGGGCGGACTGGCTTCCTACGACCAGGGACAAGCCCACGGATCCGCGGGATTGCAGCCGCGGGGGCAGATCCTCATCTCCGCAGCAGGTCCGGCGGCCGGGTTCTTCCTGGCCGGGCTGATCTTGGGGATGGCTTACCTGTCAGGGAGCCTTCGTGGATTCGTGCGTGATGAAATTTTCGGCTTCTGGCCGGAGATCTCCGTCCAGTCGAAGTACCTGGCGTTCTTCCTGCGCCAGATGATCTGGGTCAACGTCGGTTGGGGGTTGATCAATCTGCTGCCCGTCTATCCGTTGGACGGCGGGCACATCTGCCGCGAAATTCTTTCGCTGCGCAATCCGCGGGCGGGCATCGAACGATCGCTGGTCGTCTCGGTTGGCGTCGGTGCGATGATGGCCGTGTATGCACTGGTTGGGATGAAGCAGATCTGGGTGGCCGTGATGTTCGGCTTCTTGGCCTATTCCAGTTACACGACGCTGCAAGC
>JABMRP010000425.1 GCA_013202535.1 Planctomycetota bacterium | reverse complement strand
CGAGATGTGGGCCATCGGTCTGAAAGATGTGGCCAAAACACTCTGGATCTTCAAAGGCTGCATTTCGCGGCGCGAGATGGCTGCTATCAAGCCGTCAGTCGGCCGTCCCCCGGTCTTTGATGCCCTTGCGGATCTCGACCCACTGGCCCATGTCGTCGATGACGCGGATCGAACGGATGCCGGTGGCCTCGGCATCCTTGCGTAACGTTTCGCTGGAGACCTTGCGAAACTCGGGCATGTAAAGATACCGGCCGCCGATCAGGGCCGTCCCTCCGTCGCGCAACACGCGATGAATCTCGCGCATCTTTTTCTGGCGCTCTCCCCAGATCAACATGGGCCCCGCACCAACGATCAGATCGAAGGAAGCATCCCCCACCGTCAGCGTCTCCAGCGTGCCGACGCGGCAGGTGATCCGCCCATCGAGTTTCGCTTCGGCGATCCGCCCCTTTGCCTCGCCGACGAGTTTCTCCGACGGATACAACGCGGTGAGCTGCAGCTTGGTCATCTCCAGGAACCCTTGTTGAAGCGCCTGCGAACTGCCTCCGTCGCTGGAACAGATCAACAGGGCATCGCCCTCGGCGATGGCGTAGTCGGCAATGACGCGGTTGGCCAACATCTGCGGGCCGCCTTGAAACTGCTGCGCCGCCTCGGGAGCCTGGGGACCGACGATCTTCACCCATTGGCCGCGATGCTCGACCACTTGGGCCCCCGCGACGCCCGAGTCGGCAACGATTTGTTTCAGCTTCTCGTTGGTGATCTTGTAGGCTTGTGGCGTGTAGATGTAACGTCCGCCGAGAAAGGCCACATCTCGCGGAGCGAGATGGCTACTGTACGCAACGAAAATCGCTACGCTCCGGCCGGATCGCGGCGAAACGTGATGTGGTGATTCCAGCGCGAATCGTCGGTGCGAGGGAAGTCGGTGCGAACGTGGACGCCGCGGGTTTCGGTGCGCACGGCGGCGGCCTCGATCATGAACCGAGCGATCAGCAGCATGTTCTGCAATTCCCAGCCCGTGGGGTCGTCGAATTGGCAATCCAGCACGTAGCGGCACCAATGGTTGATGTTTTGGGCCGCCTCGGCTAGTCCCTCCCCGTCGCGACGAACGCCGGCCAGCCGCCAGGTCAGGCTCTTCAGCGAGTTGCGAATATCGTCCAGGTCCAACGGCTGACCGTTGACGACCGACGTGGGCCGATTTTCCAGCGGCAGGGCGTGAAAATCGTCGACGATCTTGTCCGCGTCGCGCGACACGCACCGGCCCACGATCGCGCCGCAGACCATGGCTTCCAGCAGACTGTTGGAAGCCAGTCGGTTTGCCCCATGCAGACCCGAGGAACTCACCTCGCCGGCGGCGAACAACCCGGGCACCGTCGTTCGGCCTTCGGCGTCGACGGTCACCCCGCCGATCATGTAGTGGGCGCCGGGGCGCACGGGAATGCGGTCGCGAGTAATGTCCAACTCGAACTTGGCGCAGAAGGCGGCGATGCCCGGGAAACGGCTCCGCACGCGCTGCGGGTCGAGGTGCGTCAGATCCAGATAGACGTTGGGATGGCGCGTCTTTTCCATCTGCGTAACGATGGCACGGCTGACGATGTCGCGGGGCGCCAATTCGGCGCGCTGGTCGTACTCCGGCATGAAGCGGTTGCCGGTCCGGTCGACCAGATAGGCTCCTTCGCCGCGCATCGCCTCGGTGATCAGGTTCCGGCTGCTGCCGGCGATGTACAACACCGTAGGGTGAAACTGCATGAACTCCATGTCGCGCAGTTCGGCCCCGGCGCGATAGGCGATGGCCATGCCGTCGCCGGTGGCGACCGACGGGTTGGTGGTTTCGCGGTAGATCTGCCCGCTCCCCCCGGTGCAGAGGACCGTTTGCTTGGCCCACACGGCCGTCTTGCCGTGCCGGCCGTTCCAAACCAACGCTCCGCGGCATGCGCCCTCGTGCGTGAGCAGGTCGATGGTAAACGTCTCGGCCCAAATCTGGATGTTTGGCCGATTGCCCGCCCGTGCGATCACCGCCCGCATGATCTCCTTGCCCGTGGCGTCGCCCAGGGCGTGGGCGACCCGATTGCAGCTATGGGCCCCTTCGCGGGCCAGCGCCAGCCGATCGTCTACCCGATCGAACTCCGTTCCCCAGGAAATCAACCGTTCGATCTCTTCGGGGGCCCGCCGAATGACTCGCTCGGCCACCTCCCGATCGACCAGCGATCCGCCGGCGTCCAGCGTATCGTCGACGTGCTGCTCGAACGAGTCCTCCGGCGACAGCACGGCGGCCACGCCCCCCTGGGCCTGGTAGCTATTGGACTGATCGAGTCGGCCCTTGCAGATCACCAGCACCGACAATCCCGGATCGACCTCCAGCGCCGTGCGAAGCCCCGCCAACCCTCCGCCGATAATCAATACGTCGGTGAAGAAATGGGGAACCCGCTTGGGATGAAACGGCACCAGATAGCGGGGCGAAGTCTCGGACATGATTCAGCCGGTGGGGTCAGAGGGCGATGGTCATGCCCCATTGTACCCCCCCAACCGTCCCGCGACCACGGGTGCATGAGAGACTCGTATAGTAGCCATCTCGCTCCGCGAGATGTAGCCTTGGCGTATGCTCGCTCGGGGCGTAAGCACAAGAGGACTGTTGAGAATTCAGAGCGTCCCAGGCTACATCTCGCGGAGCGAGATGGCTACTCTTGCTCGCCGCTGATGCCGAAGTCGTGGTTCAGCGCGCCGAATTCGGCGGTGACGTCGCGGGCTTTGGGCGACCAAAAGTATTTCTGGCGGCCCAAGAGCAAGGCCGGCGTGGAGAACACCTGGCCGATCGAGTTCAGTTCGATTTCGTCCGCTTCGCTGCCGCTGCCCTCGGAGGGGCGTTCGGTATTTCCCGAGATGAGCAGGAACCGGTAGGGTCCCGGTTCGGGAACACGCAGGTTGAAGACACCCGACTCGCCCACCCGAGCACACGCTCCCCCCAATTCGGCAAGCCGGCGCATTTCGCGCGAATCCTCCGCCAACGGAGCGTCTTGCGGCCGGAAGCCGCGGGCCGGGATCCGCTCCTTGGGAGCCTTCCCCTCGGGCAGCGCGAGAACTACCGCCCGATGATCGCCGCGATCGTCGGAAGTGGTCGCTTCATCTTCGCGGTAGCTGATAATCCCCTGGATGAGTAGGGTCTCGGGAGGCTTCGCTTCGACTTCCACCTGCTTTTCCACCGTCGCGTCACCCTGGCCGATGAAATAGCCGGAAAGAAATGCACCGATGGCCACGACGGCAAAGAGCACTCCGCGCACGTAGACGGAGTTTCGCGGGTAAAGGATCATGCCGGCCGGTGCCCGCGAGCCGAACGAACCACCGGGGGACGACGCGACGATCCGAGTGGACGAGTCGCGGGTGCCGATGGTCGGAGAGCCGTCGGCGACGGGGGAGGCGGGCCCCAGCGATTTCAGCGCCTCGGACGCCGCCGCCGCTTCTTCGTTGGGGACGACCTGGACCGCCCCGCAGTGGGGGCAGTTGATCTCACTGCCCACTTTCCGGCTGGCAATGCCCAACGGTCGATCGCATTGGTTGCACGAGAATCGAATGGCCATCTCCGCCGCTGCCGTCATTTAGGAAGGCGAAAAACGATCGATCGGCCCAGGCGTCGTCAATCGGGCCCCTCGGACGGATCGTCGTGCGAAATCGCGTGGATACCCTGGACCAGAACCAGGCACACCAGGTCCACCACCCAGAGTACACCACACCCCAAGGCAATATAGCGTAGCACCGTGCTGCCGGGGAGGTCGTCCATCGCGGCAAGCAAAACGGCCAGCGCCAACAGCAGAAACGCCACCAGCGCCAGCACGACGGCACCGCCGATCAGGACAAGCAGAACGGGTCGAAGAATAGGCCTTGGATTCATAATAGTCTTCCTAGATACGCTAGTTTCGCATTTACCCATGGCGGGTGTCAATGGCGCGGAGGGCGGTGGATCCCTCTCACGGGCCGTTCGTAATTAGTTATTTTGGGTGGTATGGGCGGCTTGCCCGACCTTGCCGAATCACCTCAGAGCAAGGGCGGGCAAGCCGCCCATGCCACCCGTTCCCATGGCAATCCACCCGAAGTAATGGTTTCAGGCCGGTCCCTTGCTTGACTTGCCGGTGGGAGAGGGCAGAATGAACCGAAGGGACAACTCGCGCCACCGGCGGATCGCCCATGCACACACCGAACGGGACAGAGTCAATGAAATGCCGGCCAATGAATCGGCACCCACGCCAGCCACGCCCGGGCCGGGACCGCGCTGGCGTGGTCCGAGGCGCCCTCTGCCTGGGGATCCGGCTCGCGCTGAGCCTCGCGGTGTCGGGCTTCGTGGCGTGGCCGACGGCAGCGTGCGCGGTCGAGGTCGAGGTGATCACCAAAGACGGCCGGACGCTCAAGGGAACGCACAACTACATCTCCAATCTGGCGCACATCGACAAGCCGATGACCGGCGGAGGGGCCAGAGTTACACCCATCCTATTGCTGGACGACAATCTGCGCCGCACGTTTATTCCCCGCGTGCGGGTTCAGGAGATCAATTCGTCGGATCCGGACATGATCTTTCGCATTTCCGACCAGCGGGTTTATTCGGGCAATCAGCAGGTCGCCCGAGTGGGGCCGATCCTGGGCGTCACGCCGTTCGACGAATTCGGGCGGCGCAGCCTGACGATGCGGGATGGGGAGAAGGAAAAAGTGTTTGTCCAGGCGATCACCGAAATCAGTCCTTCGTGGACCAAGGTGGAGGGTGTCAATTACCGCTGGGACATGCGGATGGCCACGACGTCGATTCCCCGGGAGATCCTCGACCGAATCCTGGCCAAGGAGATCGAGAAGGCGGTCCCGGCCGGCGGCGTTGCGAATCCCGCGGCCCGCAAGAAAGTCATCGAACTCCGCAAGGAGGTTGCCCGGCTGTACATCCAGTCGGAGCGCTACGACGACGCGCGGAAGCAATTGGAGAAGATCCTCGCCGATTTTCCCGGCGCGGACACCGCCCGGGATCTCGACCCGACCATCCGCTCGCTGCGCCAGCTCTCGGCCCGGCAGAAGCTCGACGAGCTTCGGCTGCGTCGAGCGGCGGGCCAGTATCGGCTGGCACACCAGACCCTGAAGGCGTTTCCCACGGAGGGCGTGGCCGGCGAGATTCTCCAGGCGGTCAGCGATATCATGGGCGAGGATACCCAATACCTGGCCCAGCGCGAGAGCGATCTGGGGCGGTTCGACGATCTGCTGCGAAGGATCGAGGATCCCGCCTTGCAGAAGCGCATCGGGCCCGTCCGCAAGGAGATTGTCAGCGAGTTGAGCTACGCAACGCGCGGCCGTTTGGCGTCGTTCCGCCGCTTGGCCGGCGACGAAACGAGCCTGCCGGGCGACCGGCTCTCGCTGGCCATTAGCGGCTGGCTGGTGGGCAACAACGACGCCATCGAGAACCTCTCGGTTGCCCTGGCGATGTATGAAGTGCGGGAGCTGGTGCGCCAGTATCTCAACGAACCGCTGGACCTCAATCGGCACCAGTTGTTCAAGAAGTTCCCCTCGCAAGATGCGGCGTCGCCAAAGACCGTGGCCAAGCTGATTACCCACATGAAACCACCGGGCGAAGTTCCCGCCGAGGATCCGCAGCGACCGGGATACTACCGGTTCGAGGTCGCCACGCTGCCCAAGGAGCCGCCGGTAAGTTACGCGGTGCAATTGCCTCCGGAGTACGATCCCTATCGGCGCTACCCGACCATCGTCACCCTGCACGGAACAAGCACCACGCCCGACCTCCAGATCGATTGGTGGGCCGGACCGTGGGCTTCCCAGGGAGGTATGCGTCGCGGTCAGGCCTCTCGCCACGGCTACATCGTCGTGGCGCCGATCTGGGCGGCCGCGCAGCAGCGCGGCTACGGATACTCCGCGCTGGAACACGTCGCCGTGCTCAACTGCCTCCGCGACGCCTGCCGCCGGTTTGCCGTCGATACCGATCGCGTGTACCTGTCGGGCCATTCGGCCGGCGGCGAGGCCGCGTGGGACATCGGCCTGGCCCATCCCGACCTGTGGGCCGGTGTGATTCCCATCGTCGGCAAGGCCGATCGCTACGGTGCGCATTACTGGCCAAACGGCAAAATCCTGCCGCTCTACTGCATCTTCGGCGAATTGGACGGCAAGCGACTCGTTTACAGCGCCCGTGTGCTCGACCGCTACCTGCGCTACCACTATCCGACCACCGTGGTCGAATATATGGGCCGGGGGCACGAGGATTTCTTCGACGAGATCCACCGCCTGTTCGATTGGATGGGCCGCCAGCGCCGCAACTTCTTTCCCGAGGAGTTCACCTGCGTCACGATGCGCCCCTGGGACAACTACTTCTGGTGGGTCGAGTTCGAGGGTCTTCCCGCGGGCGCGATGGTCGATCCGGCCCACTGGCCGCCGGCGAAATCGGTCCGCGCGGCGAAAGTCGAGGCCAAGATGTCCGTGGCGCTACGCGACGTCCCCGATCCGGAAAACCCGGGCAAGACCCGCAAAGAATTCAAGCACACCGTCCGCATCACAACCGGCGCCAAGCGAACGACGGTCTGGTTCTCGCCCGAGATGTTCAAGGGCGGCACCACCGTCCACGTCAACGGCCGCCGCGGCACGGGCCACGCCCGGGCGATCCAGCCCGACTTGTACCTGTTGCTCGAAGACGTCCGCCGCCGCGCCGATCGCCAACACCCCTTCTGGGCCAATATCGAAATGCCCACGGGCAGAATGAACGTGGTGCCTTGAAGGGCGGCCCCGGTACTCGTGCCGGGGGTTACCGCATCCGCCGTCTTCTCCTGCCGTAAAGTCCGAGTCCCAACAGACCGAAGGTGCAGAGCAGGAAGGACGAGGGCTCGGGGACGACCCGCGCGATGCTCACGTTGTCAAACCAGAGTTGATCGGCGGCAGTTGAATTCTGGAGAACCAAGAGTGGGGTGAATTCCGCCGCGTCAACGGTGAGGAGGTAGGTCAGCGTCGTAAAGCCGCTGGCTCCCACTTCCTGCTGCTGCAGGCCACCGACAATGCTTACGTTACCAGGAGATCGGATATCCACGTCCAGAAGGCTGCCGCTCAGGCCGCACCGACTGGCTGCCTCCAGAGTCACGGAGATTACGTCCCCAGCGGCCAGTGAGAAGGCACTCCCGTCCGTGTTTTCCAGGGACTGCGCTGTCCACCCATTCAGGTTCACGAAGCCCACGTTCGAGCCGTCCGGCACTGCGGGGCCGCTCGTGGGATTGTACGCGCCGGAGTCGTTGTTGGTGGGCCACTGGTCGCTCCAGTCCGTCGCGGTGCCGGTAAAGGCGCCGTCGGCCAGCGGATCGATCTCGAACGACGGGTTCTGGATGAGCGCCGCCCGCGTGTAGGTCGCGCTGACATCGTCAATTCGTATCTGGACGCCTGCCCGGTTGTCGAAAACCAGCAGGGGCTGGGCCGCCCCGGTGGTCACCGTGAAGTCGTACGTCAACGTCTGATAGGAGTTCGTGCCCGAGGCTTGCGTCTGAGCGCCGCCGGCAATGTTCACGTTGCCCGGGTTCCGGATTCCGACTTCAAGAACGGTCCCGTCGGTACTCTCTGCCTGAACCGTAATGGAAACCGTATCGCCGACGCCCAATGACCGGGGACTGCCATCGGGCGATTCCAGAAACTGCGGATGCCAGCCGCCAGGATTCAAGAAAGCGACGTTGACTCCATCCGGTACTGGTGGCGTTGCCGGCTCGCCCGGAGGGTTGAAAATGCCGGCGTTGGGGCTGGTGCCCCAATTGTCGTCCCAGGCCGTCGTGGGGTTCTGCCAGCCGCCGTCGCCAAGTGCGTCGGCTTCAAACGAGGGGTTGCGAATCTGAATCCCGGGGGTCAGCGTGTTGAACTCAAACGATCCGCCCAGGTACTTCACGCCCGTCTGTGAGAAATAACCGTCTCCGCCAGACGGGATCGAACCGGCCGCGGCGTTGAATCCGTTGGCACCGAAGCGGACAACCGTCCCGGTGTTGTCCTCAACCGGTGTGGCGATGAGATTCCCGTTGCCATTCAGGTCGATGGCGTTATAGCCGGAAGCCGAGATGACGTACACGCCCGGCATCAACACGGTGGATGCCGGGAGCGACTGAAACACGTACGCCGAACCGGTGCCGGCGGCGGTGCCGCTGGTATTGTCGAACGACAGGGACGTCAACACGTTGCCCGCGGTGGCAAAAACATCGTCGGGTTCCGGACCCGCGGCATACGCGGTCGCTTCCCAGAGCCGGGTGGTAATCGTGCTGGTGAAACCGTCCGACAGGTCGTCGAACGCACCGAGGTGTGTCACTTCGATGGGTTGAATCACGCGGAAGGTGTGTCCGAGCTCGCCGCCGAAGTT
>JABMRP010000424.1 GCA_013202535.1 Planctomycetota bacterium | reverse complement strand
GAGTACGATCTGGTCGCGGGCATCAGCCCCTACGACCGGCGAACGGCTCCGCGAATCCAGGTCGGCCGCGGCAACGCCCAAGCGGCGCGAAAGTCGCACGTCGAGTGGTCCGTGCCATGCGACTTACAGGTTCGGGCGATGGTCTTGGCCGGTAATTCGGACGACAGTTCAGACGGCGGCAAGCGGCTCTTTTTCGCCGGCGCCCGGGGCGATTGGATGACGTCGCCCGACGCGTACGAAGGTCGCCAGGGCAGCGTCTTGGTAGCGGTCGACGCGAGCGACGGCCGTCAACTGACCCAATTACCCCTGCCCGGCACACCCGTATTCGACGGCATGTCGGCCGCCGCGGGGCGTCTGTTCGTTTCGACGACCGATGGCGAGGTGTTGTGCTTGGGCAAGAAGTAGCAGGCACACTCCGTGTGGGCTGCTACTTTGCGTGCGTCAAGACGATCACCGGGCCGCGCGACGACGACGGATCATCGCCAAACCGCACAGGCCGAGGGCCAAGAGCACGAAGGTGGACGGCTCGGGCACGGCGGCGGATGCGCCGTACAGGTAGTCCCACTCCTCTTGGTCCACCAGATTCGGAGTGTTGGGTCCGGCAAAGCCTCGCCAATCCGCCGGGACCGGCATGGGATTAGCCGGATCCCAGTTCTGCAACAGCAGCCATTCATCGGAGCCCACGACGTCGGGCCCCATGTCGATGACGCCGTTGAAATTGAAATCGCCGAACTGGCTCTCGAAGATCTGCTCCATGAAGAAAGCCGTATCGTCGTCGTCCTCGTCGCCGTCTTCGTCGAAGTCATACAGCCCGCCGCCGGTGCCGACGGCGCCCATCATCTGGAGCATGTCGTCCCAGGCGGTGAAGCCGTCGCCGTTGAAATCGCCCGCAGTGATCTTTTGCACGGTCAGGTCGGCATGTCCGTCGACCACGGGGTAGCCCAGGGCGCCGGGATATTCACCCATGGTGCCGCCGGCCTGATAAACAATGCCCTTGAACCCGTCGAACTGGGCCGTGGCCATCGCTTCGTCGGCCGTCGTTCCGTACTGCAGGCCGGTGATTCTAGAACCGTCGCTGCCACTGAGCACTTGGAACCACTGGTCGGTTCCGCCAGCGTTGGTTCCCTCGACGTCGCCGCCTGTCCTTCCTCCAATGAGGACGTTGCCGTCGGCGTCAAGATCGAGGCCGAAGGTGTAGTCGTTCGAGCCGCCGCCATCGATCAGCTTATCCCAGATCAGGGTGCCGTCGGGAGCGACCTTGCGGACGTAGGCGTCGTTGCCGGAGGCCGTCTGAGAGCCGTTGCCGGCGGCAAAGCCATCGGCCATGTAACCGGCGAAGATAACATTGCCGTCGCCGTCGACCTGGATCCACCGGAGGATGTCGTTGCCGGCGGCACCGAGTTGTTGGGTCCGAACCAGATTGTACGAGGCATCGTACTTGCTGAGAAACGCGTCATTACCACCGCCCGCCGTGCCACCCGGGACGACTCCCACGGTGTAACCGGCAACGTAGGTATTACCGCTGCCATCCACCGCCAAGCCGTAAGGGCGGTCTCGCGTGTCACCCGCGGTAGACGCCGAATACTGCAAGCCGCTGACGAAATTGCCCGCGGAATCGTACTTGAAGATGAAGGGCTTGTCCTCGACTCCCTTGCCCCAATTCGGGTTGGGATTTCCATCGGGAAGAAACTCTGTGTGAAGCGTGCCGGCATAGGTCAGGCCATAATCGGTGTAGGAGCCGTTTGAATAGCCCCCGACGGTAAAGTTGCCGGACGCGTCCACACTGCTCTGCGTGGGCCAACCGTTGGTGCCACTGTTGCCGCCCGGCATCCCCTGATCGGGTACTCGATACCCAAGTGCTTGAATGACAATCTCACGGTTGCCATCGCTATCGTACTTGATCACCGAAGGGCCGTCTTTTACCGCGGGATCGGGATTGGGGGCCAAATCGAACCTGGCATACGTGGAAAAGTAGACTTCATCTCCGCTTACGGTAACACCACGGCTGTAGCTCTGATTCATGTTACCGGCAGTTCCCTCCACCATATCGGCCCAAACAACGTTGCCATACCTGTCAAGCTTGCCGACGACATTGTGCCAGCCGCCGTTGTGTGACTGCTCGCCCAAAAGCGAGGGATAGTCTTCGGCCGGCGTCAGGTTATTGGCCTCGTGCATCCAAGAAGTAACGTAGATGCCGGTCGCACCCACGCCGAGATTATGGCCATATTGGTTGGCCTGACTCGCCTCATTCGGGGCGACCAGGGCACCGGCGCCGTCATACCTGCGCTCCGCCTCCTGGTAGGTCCACATGATCCCGTAACTGTCGTACGGGCTTGCCGCACGGACGGTGGAAGGGACCGTCAGAACGACCAGAACGCAGATGCCGATCAGTAGACTTACGTGTCGGCGGGTGATGCGGAAGCTCGACATGGTGGATTCTCCAACGTTGAAGCGAAAGGCTCAGAAGCGGGCTGCAAACGCAGACCGTTTCCCTGGTGCAATGTACCTGCTTAGCCTCTTCACTGCTGCGTCGGTCGCCACCTTCCGTGAAACACCGCCCGGCGATTCTCGTTTCAACCGGCGGCGTTCTCTTCCGTCCAAAGCGTCGTTTTGGGCACGCGGTAGCCAGCCTTCGCCCAAATAGACCGCTTACCACAGTAGTCGGTCTTTGCGGAGAATCAACAGTTTCGTGGAACAAAATCTGGAGAATCAGATAAAAACAGCCCGTCACCCCCTGAGCAGAGGGGCTTTCGGCCGATTCTTGACGTAATCGCAAGGCTGCCCGACCGCGCCGAATCCCCCGAAGACAACGGCGGCAAGCCGCCCATGGCACCCGCGCGGATGACATGTGCCCGACCGAGCCGCAACCTATTGCATCTTCCGAATGCGAACCTCGACGTCCTGGACGTTGTCGAGCAGTCGCACGAGTTGCGACGTGTCCGTCTTGCCGAAGTGATAAGGGTAGAGGATCTTCGGCCGGATCGTCCGCACGGCATCGGCGACCATTTCCGGGGTCATGGCCGATGAACGTAATCTACAGTTCGCCGGCGGAAGTGGCCAGCGTATCCGACTCGAATCCCGACGGAGGATCCGCCGCTTCGGCACACGGCAACAGGGCCAAACCGACCACCAGACCGAAAACGTTCATCTCAGTTCCCCTTCTTCTTGATCGCGTAGAGTCGTTCATACGCCCGGAGATAGAGGGTGCCCTGGCTAATCGCGGGCGTGGCGTAGAAGGTGCCCGGCAACTGGTTTTGGGCGAGAATCTTCCCCTCGGGGCCGGCTTGGACCACGGTCGCCAGGCCCTTGATGTTGATGAAGTAGACCTTGTCGTCGCCGGCAACGACCGCGGCCCGGTAGGTGCCTCCGCCGAGCCGTTGTCGCCAATGGACCTTTCCCGTTTCGAGATCGAGGCACGAGGCGATGCCGTCGTCCCGGACCATGTAGACGGTTTCCTTGTAGCAGACGGGTGTCGGGCAGTCGGAATTATAGGGGCGGTACTCCCAAAGCCGATGGCTGGCGGTAATGTCGCCCGATCCACCCGTGCGCAGGGCGATCACCCGGTCCGTACTGCTGTCCGGCGGCTTGGCCGAACAGACAACCACGACGCCCGGCGAGGTGGCCGGTGAAGCAACCACGCGGCCGAATTGGCTGTCGATCTTCAGGCCGCTACTGACCCACAGTTGTTTTCCGCTGAGCAGGTCGTAGGCGTTGACGTGATCCGATCCGGCGACAACCAGTTCGTCGCGGAGCTTCGATTGCAGAACGACCGGCGAGGAATAGGCCTGCGGGCCGTCGTCCTCGGCGGGGAAACTTCGCGCCTGTTTCCACACCTCCTTACCGGTCCGTTTGTCCAGGGCAACCACGTACGACGGGCCGGCGTGCATACAGGCCACATAGACGAGATCCCCCCAGAGCCGCGGCGAGGATCCCATGCCGAAGCGGATGTCGTACGGGCCGTACTCCGCCACCAGATCCTTCTTCCAGCGAATGGCTCCCGAATTGTCGAGACACACCAACAAGCCGGTTCCGAAGAACGCCCAGACGTTTTCCTCGGCGGCGACCGGAGAGGGAGTCGCCGGATTGTGCCGATGTGCGTAGAGACTCTTAGGTCCGGAGGCCACTAG
>JABMRP010000423.1 GCA_013202535.1 Planctomycetota bacterium | reverse complement strand
GTGCTGCTGGCTGAAGACGGCCCCGACAATCAGCGGCTCATCGCGTTCCTACTCAAAAAGGCGGGAGCCGAGGTTGTTGTGGCCGAGAATGGGCAGATCGCCCACGATCTTACCCTGGCGGCACGAGACGAGGGGACGCCGTTCGACGTGATCCTGATGGATATGCAGATGCCGGTCATGGATGGCCACGATGCCACGGCCAAGCTCCGCGAGGCGGGGTATACAGGTCCGATCATCGCACTGACGGCGCACGCCATGAACACCGACCGGGACAAGTGTCTGGCGGCCGGCTGCGACGCCTATATGGCCAAGCCAATCGATCATGAAAAGTTGATTTCGCTGATCGCCGAATACGCCTCGCAAGAGGTAGGACGATCAACTCGATAACGGGCTCTTTCGCAGCAAGCGTGACGGGACGAGTCCTCGTATTGACGGACTCGACGGGTCAGGCTCGTGGCGGGTTCCGTTCACTCGCCCAAGCAGATGAGTTTGCCGTTCTTCAGCGAGAGGAACAGGTGGTTGTACGCCGCGGCGGCGCCGTCGAAGACGGGGTCGCTCTGGAGCCGGTGTTCGGCCAGGCGCTTGCCCGTCTTGGCCGAGTAGACGCGCAGGACCGACTCGTGCGGGTCGGGGTTGTCCTGGGATAGGGCGCGGCCCGTCTTCAGTTGGATCGCCAGCGCGTCGAGCCAGCCGGCTAGGAAGAGGTTGTCCCCAGCCAGGACCATCGCGCGGGGCTGGAAGGGCTCGGTAATCGACCACGACGCGCCGGCCGACTCGCGTCGCCCGGCGGAACTCTTCGCCGATATCATCGAGCCGATCGGGAAAAACGACTCCTCGTAGCGAGTAAACTTCTGATGGAGATGGCCGTCCTGCTTGTACTTCTTGTACTGCGACGAACGCTGGTGCTTGAGCCTCGTGTAAGGATTGCCCACGCTATACGCGGCGTTATCGTCGAACACGACAAGCTGGCCCGTGGCGCCGTTGGCCTTCCACGTTTGGCGGTGGAACCATGTGTTGTCGAGCAGGCCCTTGGAGGAATTGAGCATCTGGCCCCCGCCACCCTTGGCTAGCGTCTTGTCCAGGCGGACCTGCCGCATCGAGATGGACTGGCCGTCGGAAACCAGGATGTCGACCAGCGCTCCGGTGGGGCTCACACGCTTGCGTGTCGTCGGCGGCGGGGCCAGCGCGCTGTCGTCGCTTTTGGCCCAGTAGCCCGAGGCCAGGACGCGGCTGTACCGTTGCTTGCCCGTTCGCACGTCCAACCCGTAGACGCGGATGCCGCCGTCGAGGTTGGTCGACCGCCCGGCGGCGAAGTAGACCACGTCGTCGAGTACCAGCACGCTGCCGCTGATACTCAGCGGCGATTCCAGGCGGTTCTCCGAGCCAATCCTGCGCTCGGTGGTGGAGACCTTGAATCGCCACGCCAACTCGCCGCTGTTGGCGTCGAGGCAGTAAACCGACCCGTCGCCGCAGCCGACGAGGCACAGACCCGCGGGGTGAATCGTGGGCGGTGAGTCGATCGGGCCGTTGGCCAAGAACTTCCACACCGGTTGGCCGTTGCTCCGGTCGAGGCAATGGACCGTGTAGGCGTCCTTTTCGGCGACGTAGATCTTGTCGTCGGCAACGACCGGCGCGGTAATGCCCGGGCCGATGGCGGCCTCCCACTTGGTGGTCAGCTTGTCGGCCACTTGGGCGCCGGTTGCTCCGCTCCTCGCGATATTGCCCCGGTACGTCGGCCAATCATTCGATTGCGGATTGCGGACCGCCGATTGCGAAGTCTTGCCGAAGGCGGGTCCCTTTTCGACCTCCGGCGCGATCTCGATGTCGTCCATCGAGTTGCCTTCCAACAGCGCAAAGAACCCGTTGACCTTCACGCTGGAGTAGCATTGACAGGGGTCCGGCGGAACGTAGATGAAGCCGTTGGCGGGCATGATGCCGTATTGGCAGATCCCGCGGACCCACTGGTTGGTGGTGCTCTGCTGCGTCTTGAGATCGACCAGTTGGATGCCGCTATAGCCGATCAGCAGATAGCGCTCGGTAGCCTTGTCGCGGTAACAGCGGTGATGGTGCTGGTTGTGGGCGAACGGCAGCAGGTCGGTGATCTCGCCCGTTTTGATATCCACGGCGACGCTCGTTTTGGCTTCGTTGAGGAAGTTGGTTTTGGGAATCGCGATGCCCGAGCGGACAATCCCCTCGCGGTCGGTCGTGCTCTCTCGCCAGATCGACTTGGAGAGCGGCTCGGTCCAAAGCTTGCCGTCGATCAGGAACAAATCACCCGGCACGGCGAAACCGATGGCGCCCTTGTTCTCCCAGAGCGTCGATCCGTCTTTGATCGAGTAGCCGCGCATGCGGTCCCACTTCAGCAGCGTGCCC
>JABMRP010000422.1 GCA_013202535.1 Planctomycetota bacterium | reverse complement strand
GCGGTTTCCCCCTGATCGTCTTGCCGTCGGGCAGCTACAACTCGGCCCTGGGCGGCGATCCCGCACCGGGAGTCGTGAAGCAACTGCGCATCCAATATCGCATGAACGACAAGGCCGGCGAGGTCGTATTGGCCGAAGACGCGACGATTGTGCTGCCGGTGCCGAAATAGGCATGATACTCCGCACGACGTAGCTGGACTCGCAAGAGTTCAGCTACGCGGGGGCGGCTGTCACCTTTTCTCTACTGAATCACAATATGTATGCCTTGAGGAATAGCCGTGGCGGGGCCAACAGCAGGTATTCTTCTTGCAGAACTAATGACCGACGAGGAGCGTCTCTCGGTCCGGAGCGTCATCTCGGACCTGAGCAACCATGTCGAGGGTGACGATTTCTGGGTTCAGGAGCGCCCTTTCATTGTGACCTTTGGGCCGGAACATGAAAATGAGTTGGATGACTTCGTCGCTGGCGGACTTTCTGACATGATGGGCTGGACGCCCAAAGATACGATTGGCTTTGCTGCCATGTGCAATCAGCAGGTTGACCATCGCCTTCTTGGCGAGATCTGCCTGCAATGTGCGAAGTCGCTTGATGGTGTGATTGATTTTGGTGGTGAACTCCCTGCCAGACCCTCGCACGCTCCTGGAACGCTCTACACCGTTCCGTACCGGGGAGCGACTGGTCACGAATGCAGATACCATGTTGGCAATGCCCAGTTCCTGGCATGGTGGCTGAACCAACCCAACTTCAGGATGATTAAATAGGGCAAGGCACTCGTCTTCGTTCCCCAGGGGTTCTCTCAAGCCCCTTCTATCGAACCTGAGCGGAGTTGGCTGGAGATTCCACTTAGGGACAATGCGATTTCGGGGATAACTGGCGTGCATTTTCACTTCCTCGTCCCACATAGCACGCCACAGGGCGACTACCCAATGCCCGGCCGAACCGTTGCACCCCCTCCTGCCGCGTGCTACACTCACCGTCATCGAGTGGGGCGTTCCTCGGAATCCCCTCGCCCCGTTTGCATTGCGGGCCGACTTCATCCGTACTCGATGGCCACGGTGAACGTACATAACAACCTTTGGCAATCGCATTGGGGAGTTGCCGATGATCATTTTTGGGACGCGGGGCGTAACCTACTCGGCAGGATCTGGTGATTTCTATTGTCCCCAGTGCCGGTCGGAGTTGCCATACCGCCACAAGCGAGTTCGCCGTTTCTTCACGCTCTATTTCATTCCTCTGATTCCGATCGATCTGCTCGGCGAATATGTCGAGTGCCAGCAGTGCCGTGGCACCTATCGGCTGGACGTGTTGGACATGAACCTGCAAGCGGAAGATTCCCAATACGAGGCCGAGTTTCATCGCGTCGTCAAGCAGGTCATGGTGCAAATGATGATCGCCGACGGGGCGGTCGACCAGGAGGAACTCCAGACCATTCGGGACATCTATGCAGAACTCACCAACAGCCCGTTGACCGATGAGGACATCCGATCGGAAGTCGACCGTGTCCGGCGCGAGGGACAAAACATTGCCGCGTCGTTGGCGCAATGTGCCGGCTATCTCAACGACGACGGTAAGGCGATGGTGGTCAAGGCCGCGTATCTCGTTGCCGCCGCCGACGGCGTGTTTCAGGACGAAGAGAAAGCTCTGCTGGCCACGATTGGCGAATCGCTGGGCATGAGTCGCATTCACTTCAACAGCGTCATTCAAACGATGCGTGCAAAGTAAGCCATGGCGATCAAGTTGGCCAACGACCCACTGCGCCGGGCGGCAATCGTGGCCGCGGTGGGGATCCTCCACCTGCTGCTTCTCTGCGCTCCCGTCGCTCTTGTCGGCCAACGGGCCCAAATCGCCAAGAACCCGAGAATACTGGCCTTCCTGGTGGTCGTCGGTGTTTGGCACTTCGTCGAGAGCATGGCAGCTCCCGCGGGAGCACGGCTTCCCATGAAATCGCACGGGCCGCAACGCCTTCCGCTGGCGATTGGGGTTCTCCTGCTGATCACTTTCTGGGTCTCGCTCACCGATACTGCGACGTCCGTCCCCGCGCCCTTTGGCACCGCCGCGGTTGCCGGCACATTGCTCATGGTGGCGGGCATCGCGCTGCGGTATCTTTCGATCCGGACATTGGGCCGCTTTTTCCTAAACGAAGTGGCTCTCGTGCCGGGGCAGCCGCTCGTTACGCATGGCATCTACGGTCGGTTGCGGCATCCGTCGGAATTGGGCACTGTCTGCTTGGCTTTCGGCGGCGTCATCGTGCTGGGCAGTGTCTTTGGGGTGACGGCCGGTACGTTGCTGCTACTCCCCTGTTTGATCTGGCGGACTCGGCTTGAAGACAGAATGCTCCGTGACCATTATGCCATGGAATTTGCCCGATACGCGGCAGACGTGCCCGCGCTGCTGCCTAGAATCCGCCCAGCGCGTCAAAACCGGGAAAAAGCGCCCGCGCTAAACGGGTAAGAGGAATCCGCGGCGAATGAGTTGGCGGATGAGCCCCAGGGCGGCGGGGGTGACTTCCGACGGCGGTTTCTCTAGCGATGTCGCCAGATCGCTCACCAGATCGGCCAGGCGTGTCTCGCCCTGGCATCCGGCGACCAGGCGAGCCATATACGGGTCGATGTTGCCCGAGTAGGCCAACCCGCGCACCAGCCGAAGTTGTGCCTCGGCGATACGCCATCCCGGGGCGTCCGGTTCGAGGCTCTGCTCCAAGCGAAGATCGGGCGAGACGCGCAACGCGTGGCTAGCCAGAAGCTCTTCGTCGGAGG
>JABMRP010000421.1 GCA_013202535.1 Planctomycetota bacterium | reverse complement strand
GACGAACGGACTGCCGGTGCCGCAGGCGAGGATGATGATGCGTCCCTTTTCCAAGTGGCGGCGGGCGCGGCGGCGAATGTAGGGCTCGGCCACGCCGTCCATCCGCACGGCCGTCAGCAGGCGGGTTTCGCATCCCAGCGATTCCAGGGCGTCCTGCAGGGCCAACCCGTTCATTACCGTGGCCAGCATGCCCATGTAGTGGGCCGTCGCTTCGTGGATGCCCGAGTTGCCGGCGGTGAACTGCGCGCCGCGAAGGATATTCCCCCCGCCGATGACCACGGCCAGATGGATCCCGCCGCGCGACGCTTCGTAGACCTCGCGAGCCAGATGGAGAATCGCCTCCATGGCAATCCCCCGCTGACCGGCATGGGCAAACCCTTCGCCGGAAATCTTCAAGACGACGCGCCGATACCGCTTGGCATCCGACGGCTGCTCTGGCGATTTGGCTCCCGACATTGCTACACCCTGCTCCTAAACTCTGTTTCTACACCTTGTTTCTACACCTTGTTTCTACACCTTGTTTCTACACCTTGGCGAGTTCCCAGCGGACGAACCGAACGATCTCCATCCCGCCTTCCTTGGCGACCGCACCCACCGACTTTTTGTCGTCCTTCACAAAGGGCTGGTCGAGCAGACATTGCTCGGCGAAGAAATTACGCATCCGGCCGTCGACCATTTTTTCGATGATGCTCTCGGGCTTGCCCTCGGCGCGGGCGGCCTCGGAGAGGATGTCCCGCTCCTTGGCCACGACGGTCGGGTCGAGATCGTCTTGCGAGAGCGACTGCGGGCGCATCGCCGCGACGTGCATGGAGACGTCCTTGCCCAGTTCCGCGTTGCCGCCGGAGATCTCCAGCAACACGCCCGTGCTGCCGGTGTGATGCGCATAGCCGGCACACGGGGCATCGATGCGGATGATCCGGGTGAGCTTGAAGACCTCGCGAATACGATTATTCAGGTCGTCGAACTGCTGCCGCAGCGTCTGCGACGGATCGGAAGGCGAGGGCTGGTCCAACAGTTCATCGGGCCCCGCGGCGCCCGGCCCGGTGGCCAATTGCTTTGCCAGATCGGCGGCCAATTGCACGAATTCCTCGTTGGAGGCCACGGGAGCCGACTCGCAGAGCAACTCGATCATCGTGCCGACCCCGGCCTTGATGTCGGTGTACACGCCGAATCGCCCACACTCGGTCTGCCGCCCGGCGCGCTTCTCCATCGTCTTCTTACCCGCCTTGCGAAGCAGCTCGACCGCGGCGTCCAGATCGCCGTCGGTTTCCTGCAGCGCCCGCTTGCAGCCCATCATCGGCAACCCGGTCTGATCTCGGAGCTGTTTGACGATGGCCGCGGTAATGACTCCCATCTGATATTCTCCCGTACCTGCGATTCGTGTTTCTCGGTTCGAAATGACAAAAAGAGTGAAAACAGGATTCCGGCCAAGCGAAGGTGGCGGCCTTCCGTCCGGAAGCAACGCCGTGCCGGGGCGGAACCACGTTTCTCGTTCCAGCGATCACCGCCGCCGCGCATGGCGTGGGGATGCGACGCATGGCCACGACGGAGACTCGATCCGCCCTGTCCTCAACGTCCGGCAACCGCCGACTCGCCTCGGCGCGGCGTCCATGCTTAATGCTTAGGTTAGGCCCCCGCCGCTTGGCCGACGGTCGCCGGCGTCGCTCCCTCGGCGGCCACTTGTTGTACGTGCCCGGCCTGGGCCCTGCCGGCCGATACGACGTCGGACAGCAGGCTTGCCACCAGATCGATGGAACGAATGCTATCGTCGTTGCCCGGAATCGCCAGATCGATCGCGTCGGGATCGCAGTCGGTATCGATCAGCGCCAGCGTGGTGATACCCATTTTTCGGGCTTCGCGCACCGCGTTGCGCTCTTTTTTCGGATCGACCACGACGAGGCATTCCGGCAACCGGTTCATATCGCGGATGCCGTTGAGGTTGCGGTACATCTTGCGGTACTCGCGCGACAGCGCCGACTGCATCTTCTTGGAGAAGGTGGCGAGTTCGTCGCCGGAGCGCATCCGCTCAAGTTCCTCCAGTCGGGTCAAACGGCTGCGGATCGTGCGGAAGTTGGTCAGCGTGCCGCCCAGCCAGCGGTCGGTGACAAACGGCATGCCACACCGCTGGGCCTGCGTCTCCAGCGACTCGGATGCCTGACGCTTGGTACCCACGAACAGCACCAGACTCCCACCGGCAGCCACTTGCTGCAGATACTTACGGGCTCGGAGCAGGCCGCGCACCGTCTCCCGCACGTCGATGATATGGATCAGATTCCGGCGGCCGTAGATATAGGGCCGCATCTTGGGGTTCCATCGGCTGGCCCGGTGTCCAAAATGGACGCCTGCTTCGATCAACTCCTTAACTAGTACGGTTGCCACGGGGGCATCTCCTCCCACTTCGGGTAAAGGCACACCGGCTATGTCCCCACCCGATCGAGCGGGGCGTCCGGCGTTACTGCAACGCTTCGGTCAGAAGAAACACACTTAGCGCCGGCCGTGGACCGTTCACGCCGACAAACCTTATAACTTAACGATCGGATCGGGAACCGTCAATCGAGGTACGCTCGCCGAGGAATTGCGTCGCGTTTTCGTGGGATGGAGGGTTGAGCGATATCCGGTATCGCGTCACGGGCAATCGAATCCCAAAGAAATGACTAAGGGCGACAGCCTGGTTTCACCTAACCGTCGCCCTATCAGTAGTTTACAAAGAGAACGCCGGGATGCGGCAACGATCAGCACGGGGCCGCACCCCCCGTTTCGAGAAGCCGCAGGAGCCCGCGAGAGCTACCCGGCCAGGACTTGAACCTGGAATGAGGGAACCAAAATCCCTAGTGTTGCCAATTACACCACCGGGTAGTGGAGAGGTTCCGCACGGCCAAGGGCGAGAGGTATCGCCGGCGAGGTCATGCCGATTCCAATCACGTTGACCACCCAATGGTATTTTCTCAGGTCGCCGGTGGCAAGAGGAGCCCGTTCGGAATCTCCGCGATCGCCTACGGCGTGTACCCGGCATGGTTGGGCCAGACGTTGCCGGTGGCCACGTCGTATTGCCATCCGCCGGGGGTGGCGTTGGGGCCAGCCGGCGTTCCGCCAGGCGTAGCGGCTGCGGAAACGGCTCGGGAATTGTCGAAGGGGTTGGTGGGAAGTTCCCCTTGAATGTAGGGACCATTGGGATGCGTCGGGTCGGGCACCCGGCCGACAAAGGCTCCGGCAGAGTCGGTCGCGTTGGTCAACTGCGGCAAAGCGTTGCTCTGGATCGTGGGGTATTGGCCAAGGTGCTGCACCTTGTAGACCTCGATCTGGGACCGAAGCGATTGCAGGTTGAAATCGAGCGTGCTTCGCTGAGCGTCCTCGGTCGAGGACGAAAACTGCGGGATGATGGTGGCCGCCAAGACTGCCATGATGACGACGACGATCAGGACCTCGATTAACGTGAAACCGTTGTGGTTTTGGGCCCTAGTCATGCTACATTTCCTCCTGGAAATAAACGTTCGGGCCGGTGGCGGCCCTCAGTATCTCTATCTCTTGCCAAGCCCCGAACTGTGCGACGGACTTCGCCGTACTCTTCTGCCGTGTTCATCCTTGCCTGCAGCCTTTGCCGATGCGGAGTCGCCGTCGGAAAGGGCGCTCCCCCGTAACTCGTCCCGGTCAACGGCTTGTCTCGTTGGTTCCAGCGATCCAATAACCGTTCCCTCTTCATAGGTAGGTTGCAAAAAACCCGTCGTCAAGAAAAAAGGGCCGTATCGGAGAAAAAACGGGCCGACGGCCTGTGATTCGCCCGGAAACTACCGCCGGCGGACTAGAACCAGCGG
>JABMRP010000420.1 GCA_013202535.1 Planctomycetota bacterium | reverse complement strand
TCGTGACCGGCACGGGCTCGGCGATCGTCGACCGTCAGCCCGAGGCGATCGAAATGCGGACGGAACTGCACGCTTACGGCGGGACCGTGGAAATGGCCTTGGAGAAACTGACCGAGCGGTTCCGTAAGGCGGAGTTGAACTTGCGGATGCTCGAAGCCGACAAGGCGTCGATCGCGATGGGCGATCCGTCCGTTGCGCCCTTGGGGCCGAGCATGCCGCCCGTGACGCCCTATGCCACACCAGCGACTTCGAGTTACTCGGCACCCGGGCTAGTCTCGCCCACGCCGCGAAGCCGGCCCGCTTACCGGCCGACGAAAGTTTACCGGGCGTCGGCCGGCCTGACGGCCCGTTGGACGGCGGCGATGGACACGCCCCAGGCCGCGCTGATCGCCGTCGAAGGATTGCGCGAGCGGGTCACCCAGAAGACAGTGGCCGGCCCGGACGATCTGGCCCATCTGTCGCCCCAGGAGCAAGAGGTCGTCGAAGAGTCGCTGCCGACTGTGGTGTCGGCAGGTAGCATACCGGGATTTTCCTCTTGGGCGGGGTCACCTACGACCGCGTACGCCACGGTGGAGGGTGTGCCGGGTCAAATCCAGCTTCTCTTCGTCGGCCGGCTCCCCGAAGCGGAGCGAAAAAAGGCCCTGGCCCAGGCAGTCGCTCGGGCTCGGCAACAAGCGGCCGAACTGGCCGAGGCCGCCGGCATGACCCTGGGCCCGATCGTGGAACTCAACATGCCGACCGTCTTCGGCGCGTATACCGCGCCCGTGGCCTCATACTATCCGGCCATGACGCAACCCTATTGGCCGGGCGGGGCGGCGGATGGTGATTCCGACCCCAACGAAATGGTTGTACCGGATCCCCGCGCCATCGTTTTCCAGTTCCAGGTATCGGCCCGATTTGCGTTAGACCCAGCGGCCGAGTAAGCTCGTAGAACGGAACTTGTTCCGTTTGTGACAATCGTCACCATGGGGGTAGAAGAGAAACCGTTCGCGTTGGTGGAATGAAACAGGTTTGGTTCTCGATCCTAGGTTTTGGGAAACGGAACAAGTTCCGTTCTACTGCGACAATCGCCCTGCCTGTGATGCCGTATTAGCGATGGGCCCACCTCTCAACCGCAAAGGAGACCTGAAATGCCCCGTAAAGTTTGCCTCGCGGCGTTGGTTCTGCCGTTTCTGCTGGTCGCGGTCGCGTCGGCGCAAGAGCCGATCGTAAAGATCGGCAAGATAAGACCGAACATGAGCGTGTTCAAGGAGTCGAGCCGGACCAAGCCGATCGTCATGCGTTCGGCGGACGAAGCGGCCAAGCAGTTTTCCGGCGATGCGCTGGCTGAGCTGAAAGAGCAAGTCGATTTCGAGAAGCAGATCGTGCTGGTCTTCGCCTGGCGCGGATCGGGGCAAGACCGGCTCGACTACACCGTGGCCGAGTCGTATCCCGAGCAGGTACGTTTCCGCTACAAACCGGGCCGCACCCGCGATCTCCGCCCGCATGTTTACGTGTACGCGTTGCGGTCCAACGTGACGTGGAGCACCAAATAGCCCCGTTTAGCCCCGGCACTTGTGCCCGGCGCGTCCGCGTTGCCAAACCGCAGGTACAAGCCGTGAAAGAACCATCGTTTCAACAGAACCGTTACTTCCTCAAGGACACGGTTCGCCGGACGATCGATTTCTCGCAGACCGACCAGAGCCGCGGTGTCCGGCCGCCGCCGGTGGAAAAGCCGTTTCCGGCCGATGCCCGGCGGATCGATCTGGCTCGGCCCGGTCAGTGGGAGAACATCGCGCCGTTGGATCTCCAGTCGGCCATCGGCAATCGGGAGAGCCGGCGCCGCTTCACGGGCGAGCCGCTGACGCTGGAGGAAGTATCCTTTCTCCTCTGGACCGTCCAGGGCATGCGGCAGATGTTGGACTCGGGCTCGGCGCTGCGTACCGTTCCCTCGGCCGGCTGCCGTCATGCACTGGAGACGTATCTCTGCGCGGGGAACGTCGCCGGGCTGGAGCCCGCCTTCTATCGCTACCTGCC
>JABMRP010000419.1 GCA_013202535.1 Planctomycetota bacterium | reverse complement strand
GCCGATCTGCTCGCCGCCCTGGAGCGATTGCGATAGCTCGGCCGCGCGGCTGTCTACGAAGATGATCCGCGTCTGCTCGGCCGGCACGCCCAACTCGCCGAGCACCTCTTCGATCGTCCGGCCCGGCTCGATCTCGACCTCGACCGACGCGGCACCGCCGACGTACTTGCGAAGAATGGCGTAGAGGTTCACGCGGACCTGGGGCATTTGGTAGTGTCTTAAGAGTGTGTTGCTGGGGATGGTCGCACCACACGAAGTTCCAGAATTAGTCACGTGGCAAGGGGAAAAGGGGATGCTCGGGGTCACGTGTGGGCAAATCGCAGCCGGTCATGACGAGATCAGCTAGTGCGCGGCACTTCTTGTCGTGACTATAGAATTCCGTTGCGCCTTGGGACTTAGCTGCGGCCACGACCATTGCGTCTGCCTTCAATACGGGCCGCCTCCTATATTGCTGGTCCGCGGGTAGCTGCTTGTGTCGAGCCCATAAATCGGCAGCGATCACCGCTGAGGGCATGTCGAATGGGGCAAAGAGAAACATACTTGACAGTTTGGCCACCAGAAGGCCACGTTGGGCTGGTGGTACGGGCACCAACACCTCCGACACCACGATTGTCGGCAGCACAATCGTATCCTTCTTCTTCAGGTGCATCAGCAGCTTGGCCCGCAAAGACAATTCCTCCAGCTTGTCTGTTTTTTCGCTGGATTTGCGAGGCACCAACCCGGCATATACCAAGACCATTGAGTCTATTCCGATCACTAGCGTAGCTCCCGGAGGTATTGTTCTGGGTTATCTACCTCATCCCAAGCGGCAAGACCGGCACCACGCAAGTCCTCAATGGCCTCGCTGACATCACCCAATCGGGGCTGGGTAAAATCGTTGATAGTAAACGCGTGAATTCTCCATGTGCGGTGTATCCATGTTGCAGTTCCAGTTGCCGCAATTTCCTCATAGAGATGTTGCCCCAACCGTCGTGCCAACGCTTGATCTTTCACATCACAATAGAGGATGCGACGCCGTCCGGGAACACGCAAAAGGCATCGCATTTCCGTTGCGCCACCCGCCCGCTCAACGGTGCCAACGATTGTGGTCTCGCCGGTCACAAAGAGATTTTCCGAAATACGCCGATAGTCGTTCTGCTCGACAGAGAATGCAGGAGTCCTGGTGTCGCCGGTTATCGTCACTTGGACTCGCCCCCCCACGGAACGTGCAATTTCGCTGAGTGTTTCGATAGGGCGCAAGGCGGCCACCAGACCGTCACCATTGTTTTGTTTTTGGTTCAATGATGATAGTAGTGATCCAAATTTTGTGAGGTTGGTGATTGCGTCCTCTGGTGCTCGCGCAACGCACCTGTACGTGGCTGATCCACGGCCCACGTCAAGCAGGTTAATGCTCTTTTCGGGAGATACGTGCTGTTCCTCGAAGGAGTCTCGACCGCTGGCAATGTCCTGAACGGCCGAAAGGGCATCACTCACAACACGCAAAGGAATACGCTCTGGCAGAACATCAGGTCCCACCAGTTTAACCTCAAAAGTTGCCAACGGTTTTTTCTGCGATCGTTGGGTCTTTGCCAGTTGTTTTTTGGCCATGGGCCCGAACCTTTTGCTTAGGGTTGCATCCTTGTATAATACACTCTGATGCGGCCGGTGTCTGCACCTCTGGTCCGCTCTGTTCCGCTGAACCCGGAGAGCGGCCCGCGTCTTGGTGGCGCAGCAGTCTTATACTCTGCCGGAGGGGTCCGTGCGCTCACGGATGGGATCGTAACCCCCTCTCTCCGCTAACGCTGCCGTCTCTTGGCAGCCCGCATGAGGACACTGCGCGCCCATGTAACCGGCTTCGCATCGCCAGCCTCCGCCGCCGCTCGGATTAGATCCTTCTCTTCCTGAGTCAGCGGGATCTTCATGCTGGCTGACTTGCGTTCGTCCGGCTGTTTGGGTGGGCGTCCTCTCATGGCGGTTAATTCTACCCATAAAAAAACTTCCGTCAAGAGCCATTCCAACCCTTGACCCCGCTATTTATTATGGGTATAATAAATACAGGGGTGAGACAATGAATACCAACAAAAAAAACCCGGCAAGGCTGCAACCGAGTCGGGGCGACATGACCCAGGCCGGATGGCCCGAATGCGTGCCTCACAACCGCATTCTACGCCGAACCGGCCGCAGAAGCAAAGGCTGGTTCCATGATTGCCTGCGCCCACACGGAGAAGAAGAAGCACGGCCGCGACCGACGCGGCAACCAGCAGTATCGCTGCACGGTATGCGGTAAGACTTGGACTGAGGCGGATCCGAAGCCTCTAGGGGACATGCGAATCCCCATGGACCGGGCCGTTATGTGCCTCCGGATGCTCCTGGAGGGTAACTCGGTCCGATCGGTCGAACGGCTGACGGGCACGCACCGGGACACGATCATTGACTTGGTCGTCCTCATCGGCCAGCGGTGCCAGCGATTCCTGGAGGACACGATTCACAGGCTGCCGGTCAGAGAAGTTCAGGCCGATGAGGTCTGGGATTTTGTCGGCTGCAAGCAGAAGACCAAGAAACGCCGGGGCTACGGAGAGGACTGCGGGGACGCCTATTGCTTCACGGCGATCGAGCGGAACACCAAACTGCTCTTGGCTTGGCATCTCGGCAAACGCACACCAGACGCAACTGAGTGTTTCACGATGAAACTGAAGAACGCGACGGCCGGTCGATTCCAGTTGACCACGGACGGCTTCGGCCCCTATCAGCGGGCGGTGCTTGTCGCTGTTGGCGGGCGGGTCGACTTCGCCCAACTCATCAAGATATTCGCGCCCGTCAAAGGCAACGCGGCCGCCGTCCGGTACTCGCCCGGCAAGATAATGAGCACGGACACGCGGGTCGTTATGGGCAACCCCGACTCCGATAGCGTCTGCACCTCGCATGTTGAGCGGCACAACCTCACGATCCGTACCCAGGTTCGGCGGATGACTCGACTGACCAACGCATTCAGCAAGAAGTGGGAGAACCACGAAGCGGCTCTGGCCCTGTTCTTCGCGTACTACAATTTCTGCCGGGTCCACGGCACACTGAAGACCACCCCCGCTGTAGAGGCAGGCTTGACGGATCACGCCTGGAGCGTCAAGGAGCTACTGGAAACAATGGCAACAACGCATCCCTGAGGCTCACTCCGCCGGAACTAGGACCACGCGGAAGCCGACAAAGATGGGCCCGAGCATGGGCGCGAGGCTGTTACGGGACGGCACACGGCAGCGCCCGTCATAACCCGGACCGCCCGGGCCACGCCCGATGCAGGTCCCGTAGGGTCGTCGGTTGGAGAGTTCTCATAGTAATCCTTACCGTACCAGTCTTGGCACCACTCCCAGACGTCGTCGCCGCACATATCATGTAGTCCCCAATCATTTGGACGTTTCAAACCCACTAGGTCGCCAATTCTGTCAGTCGTGCTGCCCGCTCGGCACGCATATTCCCACTCCGCCTCCGTGGGTAAACGAAACGTGCGACCTTCCGTCGACGAAAGCTTCTGGCAGAACTCCTGGGCGTTCTCCCAAGTCACCTGTGTCGCCGCATGCTCCGTACTCTCTTTCACGTTTGATTCATCGCTCCACGGCTTGTCGCCCATCACTTTCTCGTACTGCTGCTGAGTCACCTCGTATACGCCCAAGTAGAACGGCTTGGTAATCTTCACGCGGTGTTGCGGGTGTTCATTCTCATAGTACTTCGCTTTGAGGCCAAACTCCTTTGCCAACGCCTCGGCCGATTCGTGACTGCCCATCATGAACTCGCCGGCCGGAATCAGCACCGTCTTCATTGTCACCCCGCCGCCAAGGTCCAGGATGTTCTCTTCTAGCTTCACGGTAGTCGGAGCATCCGGTGGGGTAGGTTGCGTGCTGGTCCGGCTTGCCGATTCCGGAGGAGCCGGCGGGGATGTCTCCGTGTCGCCGCTATCGGACGAACAGCCCCCAACGCCCAATGCCAGCACTAAAGTTGCGATTCCGCCCGAGACTACACGAGATGTCATTGGACTCCCTCCTGAGTGTATTGGGACCGTAGCGCCGATTGCCGTCAAGTCTAGCCATCCTGGCTGGCAGCGTCAAGCACTGGGGTGGGGGTGGCCGTGGGCCATGGTGGGTGAAGCTAGGCAGTCCTGGTTGGCGGCGATGCCCCCCAGCAACACACTCTTAGGACACTACCTGGCAACGGCCCAAAATAAACCTAAGGAGGGGGTCGAGCGAGTATGGCATGCCCCGGCCAAGACGCACTAATCATCGAGCCTAGCTCGGATTATTCATGGCTCTGTAGCTACGTTCGCCAGAACGTGGGGCGAGTCCAGGGGTTACGACCACGTTCTGGCGAACGTAGCTACGACAGTGTGTTACGCGATTC
>JABMRP010000418.1 GCA_013202535.1 Planctomycetota bacterium | reverse complement strand
GACGTCCACTTCCTTGTTCGATCGCAACGCGCGGCCGACGTCGTTCACTCCGATCAGGATCGCCAGCACGTCAGGCTTCAGATCCAAGGCATCCGTCTGCCAGCGATCTTTCAAATTGGCAACCGTGTTGCCGCTGATGCCGCGGTTGAGGAAATTGAGCTTCGCCTCGGGCATGTCGGTGTGAAGTCTTGAGGCGATCAGGTAGACATAGCTGTGTCCGAGATAGTGATTTCGGTCCTGTTGATTGCGGCCCCACTTCATGTCGGTGATCGAGTCGCCCTGAAACAGCAGCGTCGCGGCCTGCTTGATCTTGGGCAGGCGGTAGTCGTAGCCGGCGACTCCCGACACGCTGGGGCGGGACTCGGCCGCCACGGCCCCGGCAGTCGCCACGGCCGTGGAGACACAGGCCGCCGCCGACCTGATAAACGTTCGCCGATTCAGTTCAACCATTGTCATTCACTCCACAAGAAGCACGAAGAACACATCGTACCGGGTGCGGGAACGCGATCCGAAAGACGTCATTGTCTGTTCCCAAAAACCGACATTTTCCCTTTGGGGTGAGCCCGAAGACGATCCAGGCTCGCCATGTCGCAATTATAACACGCGGCGTCCCGGCAGGACCATACGCGACCGTCTACGGCAAGGAACCCAAAACGCCCCACGGGCCGTCTCGCTGTTGGTCGGCCCCCCCGATGCCTTACGCCCCGTCTGGATGGTACAATGGCGGGCACTGGAACCGGGCGCGACGCCTGGTGATGATACCGGCGGAAGCACGCCGCAACGGCGCCGTGCGACAAGAGAGGACATCGCTTTGATGAACACAACAAGAACAGGCTCCGTGGGCAACCTCCTCGCGGTCGTTGGCCTTCTCCTCATATCCCATGCTGCTTCCGCGCAAGTGGCTCCCCGTCGTGATGACACAAGTGCTTCCGGCCGAGAACAGCTATCTCTCGACGGCGCCTGGGAGATTATCTTCGATCCGGAGAATATCGGCCGAGAGGCCGATTGGCATCAGCACCGGGTCTTCGCTTCGCGTGTTGACCGACGCAAGATTCGCGTGCCGAGCTGCTGGGAGGAGATCGAACGGGACTACGAAGGTGTTGCCTTCTACGGTCGACGTTTTTCCGTGCCCAAGTCTTGGCAAGGCAAGACCGTTCGGCTGCATTTCGATGCCGTGAACTTTGCGGCCAAAGTCTGGCTGAACGACCGGCCCGTGGGCTTCCATGAAGGCGGTTTCACGCCTTTTGAGTTCCGCGTCGACAAAATGATCAGACCGGGCCAGGAGAACACGATCACCCTGCGCGTCGCCGGCCCGATTCTGCTGCAGGAGAAACGAGTGGACGGCATGGGGCCGATGGAAACGCCGCAATGGCGTGGGGCGATTGCCGGCGGTATCTGGCAACCGGTCAAGTTGATCGCCACCGATGACGTCTATATTGAGGATGTGTTCATTGAGCCGAAGATCGCCGACGACACCGCGACGTTCCACCTGGAACTGGTGCATGCGGGAGAAAAAGCCAGGCCCGCCCAGGTCGAGATTTCCATCCGCTCCGTCCAACAGCCCGATCGGGTTGTCGCAACGATTCGTAAAACACTGGACCTGGAACCGGGCTCGAACAAGCAGAGTTGGACGCTGGACATTCCGGACGCGACCTACTGGTCGCCGGACAATCCGCATCTTTACGTCGCCTGTGTGAGCGTGGCGCACGACGGCGCCGCCAGCGATCAGTGGAATACCCGCTTCGGGATGCGTGAATTCACGATTCGCGACAAGAGGTTCTACCTCAACGGCGAACCGGTCTATCTGAAGGCGACCTTCTTCGAGGGGCTCTACCCGGTCCGTCTGGCTTATCCCGACAGCCGCGAGATGGCGATCCGCGAAATCCGGCTGGCTAAAGAGGCGGGCTTCAACATGATCCGCCCATGGCGAAAACCGCCGCCGCCGATGTGGCTCGATCTGGCCGACGAGATGGGTGTGATGACCGTGGGCTCCCTGGCGATTGAGTGTATGGATTTTCCGGTCCAAACGCCGCGGCTCCCGGGGTGGGTTGAAAACGAAGTGCGCCAAAGCATCCTCCGCGACCGAAACCGTGCTTGTGTGGTGCAGTGGGAGCTGTTCAACGAGTTGAAACGCCCGGTGCTGAAAGAGATGTTGCATCCGATGGCGATGCTTGCCCGCCGGCTCGATCCGACGCGTCTGATCCTGGACGAGTCGGGCGGGTGGGCGCAAGGCGCGAATATGTATCTTCCCTACGAATCCGAACCCACCAAGTTCAACGATATTCACGACTATCCCGGACAACAGATCAACGAGGAGGTCTACAATAAGCTATTGCTGACCGGCAGCACGACCCATGAAGAGATGCGGGCGATGGGGCTTCGGGGCAGATTGCCGGGCAGAAACGTGGTTCCGGGACTGATGACCGTCTTCTCCGAATTGGGTTACGGCAGTCTGCCCGATCTGGTCGACAACAACGAACGTTTTGCGAAGATCGGCAACCCCATTGCACCGCCCACGGTCTACCATCGCCGCCTGGCCGATCAGCACAGGCGAGCACTGAAAGAAAGCGGGTTCGACAAGATTTATCCCGATCTCCGGCAGTTCTGCCTCGACCAGCAGCATATCCACGGTACGGCGAACCGGCGCATGATCGAAGCGGTGCGCTGCAACCCTGGCGTTCAGGGCTACTGCATCCACGCCCTGACCGCGGGCGACTGGATTATCGGCGCGGGACTGCTCGACCTGTTCCGCAATCCGAAAACCTACGCGTATGAAGGCACCAAGGCAGCCAACCAGCCGCGCATCATTTCGATCCGCGTTCGTCCTCGCAATGTTTACGCCCAGCGCGGAACGAAGATCGAAATCACCGGCGTGAACGAACTGGATGCGATCCAAGGAAACCTCCAGGTGGAGGTAGTCGCCAGTGACGGCGGAATCGCTTTCACAAAGACCGTCAAAGCCAATTTGGCCTCGGGTATCACGCAGCTTTTCAGCGAGGCCCTCGATACCAAGAAACTCCAGGGGACGTATACGCTCAAAGCACGAATCACCGCGAACGACGGCTTGCCGATTACGGGAAACGAGTACCGCTTCGACGTGTTCACTGCCGAGCAACTGGCCGTTCCCAGGAATCGCATCGCGGTTCTCGACCCGAGCAATTCGCTGAAACCCTTCTTAAAGCGCGCCGGGATCGCGTTTGTGGAATTCGATGCGACGACCGACCGTTCCCTTCCGGTGTTTGTTTCGCGCACCGTAGCGAACACGCCGGCGCAGAGGAAGCTTTTCGGCGAACTCGCGGAGTTTGTCAAGGCGGGAGGAACGGCCGTCTACTTGCAAGGAGGTGGACCGAGAGTCCCGTGGGGCAAAGCCGGGCAAGCATCGCCCTTGCTGCCTATTGACGCGCGTGTGAAACGGGCCATGGGCCATTGGATTTGCATTCCGCGGATGGTACACGATCACCCGGTGTTCGACGGCCTCCCGGCGGACTGCATGATGGGCCCGATTTACGAAAACGTCTGGGCACAGAGTACGCTGCTAGACGTCGGCGGAGAAACGATCGTCGGCGCCGTCGGCTATGACTGGTTCCCCGATTACGACTTGAGCCGGCGTCACTACTACGGCCCCGGTGACACGTGGTGGGGAAGCGATATGGCCATCGCTCCGCTCGGCAAAGGCCGCTGTATCGTCTGCCAACTCCGCCTCATCGAAAACCTCGGCAAGGACCCCGTGGCCGACAAGATTCTGTTCAATCTGATGGGGTTTGCTTCGGGTGCCTAGTACACCTGCCCCATGCGGGACCTACGGCAAGGGCTCGAAATCGCTGCCCAGCAGGCGGTACCAAGCGGCCAACTCGGACAATTCGCGGTGGGCTCGCTGGCTCCCTTGCACGAACGTCACCGGGCGCGGGGCAACCAAGGCGGCCAGGTGCTTCACGTCGAAGCTCTCCAACAGGCCGAAGCAAAACAACTCGGGCTTCTGGTTGACCCCCCAGTTTTGCTCGATCACCTCCTTCAGGCTTCCCAGCGAGCCGTGCAACTCCAGTTGACCGACGGCCATTCCCTCCAGGCCCGCGGCGACAAGTGCGAAGACACTGGATCGAGGACCGACGGCAACCAACCTCACCGGTCCGCTGGAGTGTTGGGCCGTCGACCATCTGGCAACCGCCGCGATCTGGCTCGCCTGCAACCCCAGCGGGCGATCTCCCACCCCGGCGACCAGCAGGGCAAACAAATAGTCGCGACTGGCAATCTTGGATTCGCCGAAGTAAAACGGATCGACGGCGATCACTCGATGGCCGGACTCCAGCAGCTTGACCGCTTGGCCGGCAGCGCCGCTGCGGCCGGCGTCGGCCACCAGAATGGCGGTCTTCGTGGGGTTGCCTTGGGACAGTTCCACCGCCGGAACCGTCCAAGCGCCACCGACCGAGAGTCTCCAGAACTTCGCCTTCAGCCCCGACAACTCTTCCCCGCCGAAATCGACGGCCACGACCTTATAGTCCTTTGCCCGAACAATATCGCTCAGCAACGCTCGGCGCTGCTGCTGCCACTGGACGGCCGTTTGCTTGTCGGCGGGCAGCTTGGCCTCCAGGGGTAGTGGCTTGGCCAGAGCCATCGCCAGGGTGTGAAAGTCCTGGTTGTCCGCCGGCAGTTCGACGTGGAGTTCCTCGGCGCTTTTCACCTCATCGTCCGAGGGAATTTCTTCGGAGTCGAAATCCTTGTCGTCGGAATAGAAGAAGTCGCCCAACATTCGATACAGGGCCTGGCGATTATCCACTTCGTAGTTGTGCGTGCCGGGATCGTCGTTGACGTGCGATCGCAAAGCGTCCTGCTTGCCGTACAGCTTGAAGATCGGCCCGGCGGCGTCCAACAGCGGCTTCAGCGCATAGCCCGACTCGAAACAACAGTTGTCCTTGGAGTTGAAGGTCAACAAAGTCGGCCGAGGGGCCATCATGGCGGTGAGGTGGGTGTAGTCGGCAATCGTGGCCAGATCGTTGGGGGTTTGCTCCGAATCGCCAAGGTCCTTCAAGTGCCAGGCCCTGGTGCGAAAACTGGAATAGCCGGCCACGGGATTGGAAAGTTTCACCCGGGTGTCGAGGGAACTGATGACAATCGTTTGCCAACCGCCGCCGGACAGCCCGGTGACCGCCACCCTCTCGGGATCGGCGTGCTCCAAGCTCAGGAGCACGTCCAGCCCTCGTTTCATCGACAGATAGAAGGGTGCCAGGCCGCTGGTTCCGCAGAGGTCGATTTGGTTCATGCGGTAGTGTGCCAAGCCGTCGCCGCGCAGTTGGCCCATGCCCAACCATTCGACGTTCAAGGCGATCATGCCCCGCTTGGCCTGGTTGTTGCAGCGAATCTGCTTGGGCGGATACTGCTTGCCCAGGGCCGTATGGCCGTTGACGTTGAGAATCACCGGCACCTTGCCGGAGAGTTTCTCGGGTTCGTAGAGCAGGGCCGGAATCCACAATCCGGGCAGGGCTTCGAAACGCAGCTTCTTGATGCGATAGCCCGGCCCACCGGGGATGGTCTGGAGCCACTCGACCTTGGTCTTCGCGTCGCGCCAGGCGACGGCCCGGCCGCGATAGACGATCCGCTCCAACACGTCGGCCCGCATCCGCTCGGCCAAGGCTTGCCATTGGGCGGCCGTTTTCACCTCGGGCATTCTCGGGACGCGGCTGTCGCAATAGTGCTGAACTTCAAGTTGCGACAAGGCCGGGCCGATAATCTCTCGGCCCAGCAACTTTCCCACGTCGGCCGCATCGACGTCGGCCGCATCGACGTCGGCCGCATCGACGTCGGCCGCATCGACGTCACCCGCATCGACGGCGTAAAGAGGCGTGGCAGAGGCGACGATGGATCCAAGCAATAGCGGATAAACAAAGCGCGTCATGACGAACCCTCACGAGAATGCGGCCAGGTAAACCGGATCAACGGCCCTTACGCCGCGGTCTTGCCGCCGGGTGTAGGGGCCCTGTGACTTGCGGTGGCTCTTCAGTGCGAATTCCACATCCCGCGCCAGGCAGGAACTTTCCCGCGCCAGACTGTCCGATTGCCACGCAGACAGCATAAGCAGGGCACTCAGGTCGTGTCAACTGTTTGTGGACCGTGCCCGTAAGCTCCTGTTAACAGCACGACTCCCGGCGAAGTCCGCTTCTCGCATCCGGCGGCCGTTCACATCAAGGAATACGAAAGGCATTACAAAACGATATGTTAGCCAGAGCTGTCCGAAAGCTTCGCAATGGTTTCGCCCCGATGGCCGACGTGGACCCCACTCGAAGTGGGGGGTCCACGCAGCGGGGGCTGTGGGGAGGGTCACTCGATCTGACTCAACGTGTTGGCCACGATGCCGTTAGCATCTGTGGCCGCCCTATTGCCTCTGGCCTGTGCCGCCGGTGCCAGTTCCTGCGAGGTATCCTTGGTGAAAGCG
>JABMRP010000417.1 GCA_013202535.1 Planctomycetota bacterium | reverse complement strand
TCCGCTGGGGCGACTGGGACCAGTCGGGCACGGTCAAGGACTACGTCTGGGTGCTGCTGATTAGCGGTTCCGCCCCGCCGGCCCATTTCATCGGCGGATGGAAAGGCGCCTCCAGCGAACGCCAGCCGGCGATGTTCTTCCGTCTCGGCGGCGGTACGCTCAAGGGCATCTCCAAGCCGGGCGAGATCGTCTGGTCGCGTATCTTCATCGAGAAGGGCAAGCTCAAGATGGACCTGGGCCGGGCCGAGGTCGTCGCACTGCCCGCCGAGGAGACCCAGCGCCGGCTGAACCTGACCACCCCCCAGTGGCCCATCATGCACGCGGTCACCTACGGCGTGTCGCGCGACCAGTTGATGGCCCGGCACAAGGCCAACCACATCCAAGTGGCTTACGCCAACAGCGCGAAGGAGGCCGACAAGGCCCTGCTGGCCAAGGCGGCCATGGCCCGAGCGATGGGCATGGAAGTGGCCCTCTGCGGCACAAAGAAGAACGGCAAGGCTTGGGCGTAAGGACGCCTTCCGATCTGAAGTTTAGGCACTCGTGCCCGAGGGGGTGGAAAGGTCTACCTCTACAGTAAGCACATCACCGATGCGGGCAATCACGTTGGTGAAGCCGTCATCGGTTCTTGCGCCCCACGCTCGCCAATCCCACATTGCCAGCCCCGGTTTGATCCCGGTGAGGTAGGGTCGGTTTCGGTGTGGCTGACGGAGCGGCCACCATGGAAAGTCCCCTAGGATGCGTCTTTTCTCCGGGTCATTTCGGTAAGGGTGAACCAGCAGGCGAGCTTCTCACCAGCACGACCCGCTCGACACTAATGGCGTTGGTATCGTCCGGCTTGCCGTGCGGGAAGCCGGGGCCCTCGAACTTGATCCGCGCCCAGACGTCGAACTTCTGATTGGGGCGATCGGGGTCCACTACGGCATCGACGGGGAACTGGATGATCCAGCTCCAGAAGAAGTACACGTAGCTGGACGGCGCGATCGCCAGAGTGCCCAGCTTGTACCAGTGATAGCCAGGGCCGGCCACGTCTTCGGGCTTGATCGTCGTAGAACCCAGGCCGCGTTTGCCGGCCACGTCGTACGCGCCCCAGGGCATGGGCAGCTTGTACTTCTCCATATCCTCATCGGAAAGCTCCAGGCGGACGGTGATGCCGGATTCGGCCTGAGTGTCAGGGACTCGTTTCGCAACGTCCTTCCAATTGCTCGACTGCTCCGCCGTGAAATCGAAAATATCCTTCAGCGGCAGGTCGCGGAACTTCTTCGGTGGCGGAACGTACGCTGGCCGGGCCAACAAGGGAGTCAGTTCCGCCCCAACCTTCGCCCGCTCGGCATCACGCTGTGGTTGTGGGATGCGAAGCTCGATCTGAGCGTTCCACGTCTGGCGACACCGCTTCGCGATAGCCGCTCGGTCCAAGGGGATCGCCTCCGGCTTCCCTCCGCCGGCGATCCACTGGCGCATCATTTTCGGCCACAGGATCAACGAGGCTCGGTCCAAGGGTAGCCTTGCGTGACACACTCGGCGCCGAAGGACCGGATCGCTCATAACGGCCTGCTCGGCCTCGTCGAACGTGGCATGGGCCTTTTGGATGAACTCCAGCGTCAAGTACCGGTACTGCGAAAGGGCGGGGAACCAATCGACGTTGCTGTCGCTGGCCTCGGCGGCCGCTTGAAGATCGGCCAGGTAGCGGCGGACCGCGGCACCGGCGGAGCCGTAGAACCCGTCCGTGAAATCCCGCAACAGGGCATCGAAGTCGCGGTACGGGTCTTCCAGCAGTTTCATCATCAACCAGACCTTCAAATCGCGCAGATCGGCCCGGATCGGATGCTCGTGTTCGGTGAAGACGCCCTCCACGTTGTGCTCGGCAAAGTAGCGGTAGTCGATTGCGTAGGTGTGGGCCGTCGGCAGGGGCAGCCCGTAGTAGGCCGTGTACGTGACGGCGTAGTCCCAGATCCGCAGATCGTTGACGATCTCACCCCAGGCGGCCACTCGCCGGGCGAACGGCTGATTGTCGGGATGGGTGATCGGCCGCAGGAGATTCGCGTCCGTGTCGCACAGCCGGGGGACGATGCTTGCCCGCGGCCGGATCGTCTTCGGCGGCTCGTCCGTCGCTTGGTAGGCGAGCGTGTTGATCCGCACCTCCGGGTGGTCCTGCCGAACCGCGTCGGCCACGTGGTTGAGGAAGTCGATCAGCGGGGCCGACTCGGACCCCTCCGCCTTGGCAATCGTCTGGCAGTTTGCGCACTGGCACATCCCGCCCCAATCGTTCTGTGAGATATCGAAATCAACCGGCGCGGATCGCCCGATGCGCTGGGCATCGGCGCGTGCCTGCTCGACGAAACCTTTGAGCTTCTTGACCACGAAACCACGCAACTCGGGGTTCGTCAGGCATAGCTGGGCGCGGTCGGTGGTTCGCTTGTCGCCGATCAGCGAGAACCACTCCGGGTGGTCATCAAAGCAGTCCTTCGGAGGCACGTAGGCGTAGAACGTGTGGACGCCGCCGGGCGGACCGTAGTAGACGCCGCACCCGTACGCCGGATCGGGTGGCCGGAAGCCCAGCCCGTTGATCCTGTTGCGAGCGGCGAAGCGGCCCCCGTCATGGGCGTAGAGCAAATGGATGTCTCGGTAGCGGAACCGCGGCTCGCCCTGCCGGTTGAGTCCTTCGACCCTCAGCGTCCGGCGGCTGGGCACATGCTCCTCAACCGGGTTCCACCAACGCACGCCGACGACGTCTTCCAGGAAGTGGTAGAGGGCGTATAGCGTGCCGCGCGGTCGGCCACCGACCAGGATCAGGCTGTTGCCCACCGTCCTCATCGCCCACCGTTCCGGCCCCCAATCCGCCGGATCGAGTCCATGGCTCTTGGCCAGCGATGTGGGACCGATGTAAATGGCGGGTCGCTGCTTGTCGTGCTCCTGTTCGGCGACCACTGCGAACTCCCCGCCGGTGGCCTTCTTCAAGTAGGCCGCCAGTTCCAGAGCGGCTGTCTGTTCGGATGGGATCGCGTCCTTTGCCGTCACGATCACCACGGCAGCCTTGCCCTTAATGGCCACGGCGACGGTTGGAGGTGGGGCGTCGGCCAGCGCGGCGGCGCTGCAAACCAGCAATCCGGCAACTGCCAAGCCCATTGTAGAATCAAGTGACATCACAGGAAGACCTCCCGTCAGGACTCATCTGGCGGCAACCCAAGATGGCCGTGGCCGTCATTCCAGCTCCTGGCGATACACATTGCATCTGTCCCGTAGCCGGGCCAACGTCTCGGCGTGGTCGGGATCACCGGCCAGGTTTCGCACCTCGTGCGGGTCGTTCTTCAGGTCGAAAAGCTGCTCGAAAGGCGGCTTGATCCCGGGATAGTAGGTGTACTTCCAGCGATCCGTGCGAACGCCCTCGCACTTGACGATGGGTCGCCGCGGCGGTTTCGTGTTATAGACATGCTCGTAGTACCAGTCCTCGCGCCACGAGACTTGCCGGTCGCCCAGCAGTGGCGTCAGATCGCGTCCCTGCATCGACCTCGGAATGGGCACACCCGCCAGGGCCAGCATCGTGGGAGCCAAATCGATGCTCAACGCCATCTTATCGCAATGCCTGCCGCGCAGCTTCACCGGCAGCCGGGGATCGCGGATGATGAGCGGGACGCGAATCGACTCTTCGTACATCAGCCACTTGCCGACCAGCCCGTGGGCCCCGAGCATCGATCCGTGGTCGGAAGAGTAGATGACCACGGTGTTCCCTTCCAGGCCCGCGTCTTTCAAAGCCGCCATGATCCGGCCCAGGGCAAGGTCTGCCCGCGCGATCAACCGGTAAAACGTCCTCGTGTGCTCTTGATACGCTTCCGGGTCCTTGAACCATCTCGGCCCCGAACCACCGTTGAGCGAACTGCGAATAAACTCCGGCTGAGCCTCGTAGTGCTCCGGGGTGCAAGTGGGCGGCGGCGGGATGTGGGCGTCCTGGTACGGATCGGGCACTTGCGGGTCGTAGTAGTTCCACGGTCCGTGCGGCTCTTTCAATGCCACGGTCAGGCAGAACGGCCGATCCGGCGGGTTGGTGCGCAGGAACTCGACGGCCTTCTCCTCCATCATTGTCGTCAGATACCGCACCTCCCCGTCCACCTCCTGCCGGAAGTTGATCATCTGGGGGAAGCCGAACCAGAAGTCGAACCCCTCGGCCGGGAGCGACAGGTGCCGGGCCTCTGGCTTTGGCCAGCCGACGGCGAACTTGCCCAGGTAGCCCGTCCGGTAGCCTGCCTTGCGGAGCAAGGCCGGGTACGTTTGGGCGAACGCCTTAGCGGACAACGGCGTTTGAAAGTCGCGGATTGTGTGCCGCCGCATGTGCTGCCCCGTCAGGATGCACGCCCGGTTCGAGCAGCAGATGGCCGTGGTGACGAAGGCGTTGGTGAACAGCACGCCGTCGGCAGCCAGGCGGTCCATGTTGGGCGTCTGGATGTGCCTGTTGCCCATCGCGCCCATGCAGATCCGCGGCTGGTCGTCGGTGAAGATGAAGAGGATATTGGGCCTTTGGCTTTCAGCCGCCGGCGCGATTGCGGTTGCCAGCGCCAGGAACCCAGCCATCGCGACAATTCGGCCGATGAACGCTTCTACTGTCATTTGCATTGGAGACTCCTGTCAATCGTGATCATTCCGTCCTGGTTTCTAGTGATAATCCCGTCCTTATGCGATGTCAAGGACTTGCGCCGTTTGCCCCGCGGCTCGTCGGGAACTGGTCCCCGGATTATTCAGGGCCCAAGGAATATGGCGACAGAGTGTATCATGGTAACCCGAAGCGTAAGCGAGGCGAACTCGTTTGTCGGCCCTCGCTTACGCTTCGGGTTACCATCGGCCCGTGAATAATCCAGGCTAGACACCGGGGGGAGGGGTGATGTTACAATAGCCACAGACGCAAAACGAGTTGTAAGAAACCGGAGGCGATCACCGTGGCACGTAACAGACGAACCTTTCTCAAATCCGCACTGGCGTCGGGCGTTGCCCTGACGTTTGGCGGGGCACGTAGCCGGAATGCAAACGAGACCATACGCATCGGAGTGATCGGCGTGGGGTCCAACGTGAAGATCGGCGGCAAGGGCCGGTCCGACGCGAAAGCCTTTGCCAGCATCCCCGGTGTGCGGGTCGTTGCCCTGTGCGACTGCGATACCGACAATCTGGCACGCGGTGTCGAGGATTTTCGCCAGCGAGGGGAAACCGTCAAGCAGTACGTCGACTTCCGCCATCTTCTCGAAGACAGGGAGATCGACGCCGTCTCGATCACCACGCCCAATCATTGGCATTCGCTGATGACGATCATTGCGTGCCGGGCGGGAAAGGACGTTTTCGTGCAGAAGCCGGCGTCGCACAATCTGCTCGAGGGCCGCAAAATGGTCGAGGCGATGCGGAAGTACAACCGCATTGTCCAGGCAACCCACGGCCCGCGCGGCAACGGGGCGATCGAAGAAGCCTTCGAGTACGCCCGGGCGGGAAACCTGGGCAAGATCCTCTCCGTTCGCGGAGTGAACTACAAGCCGCGGATGAGCATCGGCAAGGTGGCCGGACCGCAGCCCATTCCCAAAGCCTGCAACTACGATCTATGGTGCGGCCCGGCGCCAAAGAAGCCCCTGATGCGCGAATACCTCCATTACGATTGGCATTGGGACTGGGACACCGGCGACGGCGACCTCGGCAACATGGGCATCCACTACGTCGACGCCTGCCGATGGGCCTTGGGTAAGAACGAACTCCCCCGGCGAGTCGTGAGTATTGGCGGACGCCTCGGCTACGAAGACGACGGGCAAACGCCCAACACGTTAATCACCTTGTTCGACTACGAGCCGGCACCGATCATCTTCGAGGTGCGGGGGCTTCCCAAGAATGCGGAGTTCCGCCGCGGCAACTGGACCAAGAATGTAAACGAATCGATGGACCGTTACCGTGGCGTGCGTATCGGAACCATCGTGTTGTGCGAAGGTGGCTACGTCCACGGCGATGCCGCCTACGACCCGAACGGCCGCCAAATCAAGAAGTTCACGCGGGCGAAAGTCAGCACCAAGCAGAACTTCATTGACTGCATCCGCAGCCGGAAATCGGACGACCTCCACACGGATGCCCTCCAGGGCCATCTTTCCTGCGGTCTGGTTCACATGGCAAACATCTCTCATCGTGTCGGCCGGCAGACGCCCGACGGACTCATACGCGAGACCATTCAGGACGACAAGGAGCTACAAGAGACGTTCCAACGCATGGAGCAGCATCTGGCGGCAAACCGGATCGATCGGAAACGAGGACCGTTGACGTTCGGTGCGGCGCTCGATATGGACCCCAAGTCGGAGCGATTCATGGGCGCTTTCGCGGACGAGGCAAACCGACTGGCAGCGCCGGTGTATCGAAAGCCGTTTGTCGTGCCGGAGAAGGTTTCCGTAGGCCCACCAATTTCAGGTTCGCAAGGTGGTGGGCCGGCGCTGCGATGGTCCCACGCTGCAATGGACGGAAGACCGTCCTAAGCTCCTGGCCGCCGGATACCGCCGTCGGCGCCGATGATGTGCCAGCCGGCGCGGGTGGTGTGTTCGATCTCCCGGCGTTCGAGGCGAACGGAGACGAGGTAGGATTTCTTCTCCTCGCCTTCGGGATAGGTGACGGCGTAAACCATCTCCAGGCGGTCGCGGTTGCCGGTCCGGTCTTGCATCGTCGTCTGGTAGAAGCGAACCTGTGCCTGGTCGCCCAAATGGAGCAGGGAGCGGACCAGCGGCTTTTTGAGTTCTTCCTTGAGGTCCAGGCGAAGACCTTGCTGGTACTCCAGCCAGAGCGAATCGTCGAGCGGTAGCCGGTCGGCCAGCGGGAGGGTCAGTTGATGGGCCTTGTGCGGCTCTCCCTGGCGAAGATACTCGAACCAGGCCTCGGCAAACTGGCGCGCCTCGCGGCGGACCAGCCATCGCGAGCAAAACAACTCGACCGGTCCGGCCGTGCCAAAGGTCACCGAAAGGGCCAACCCCACCAGTGCCGCCTTACGGCCGATCAGGCTCCGGTCGCTGCCGGCGATGTGGACCAGGGCGGTTGCGCAGAACAGGATGCCGACCAGAGGAAGAATCCACGCCAGCGGATCGACCATCGCTCCCAACGAGAGGACGCCGAAGACCAGCCCGGCCACGGCGATACCGCTGACCGAGCGATACTCGGCCAAATCCGCCTCGGCCGCGTCGCTGAATCGGGATGGGTGTTGGGAATGCTCGGACATCGCCGTCTTAGTGGGGTACGTTTTCCGGCCGGACAAGGATCGCGTCGGTGCTCTGCATGTGATTTCCCAAGTTGGCGCGGCGCGAGGCGCACTTGAGCATGTACTCGGCCTGGGGATCGAAGGTGTTCACTTCACTCCTACTGAACGTGCCCAGCGACATCTTCTGCACAAAACCGAGCCATTGCCGGTCGGGTGCCAAACCGACGACCATATTGCTCTCGGCCTGGAAGCCACCGGAGAGAAACACGCGTTCCATCGGAGCCGCGTGCAGGGTCATCATCGTGAAGCAGACCATCACCCAGCCGACCCAGGCGGCGAAAAAGCCGCTGCCGATGCGGTCGGCGAGTATCAGGAAGCGAACCTTGACGTGGGACACGCGGTCGGTAATCAGGCGGAAGACCATCATGCTCACCGCGAAAACTCCCCACAGGGCGATGTAATCCCAGAAGTACGTGAAGGAGGGCGCCATGTCTTCCAGCCAGTAGGCCACCGGCTCGAAGTAGTGGACCGCCAGCAGGGCCGCCGTGACCACGTTGATCAAGCGCAGGGCATTGCTCCACATCCCCTCGGGATAGAGCAGGCCGACGCAGGCCGCGAAAATCACCAACATCAACAAAGTGAGAAGCATATCGAGTCCCTACCTTTT
>JABMRP010000416.1 GCA_013202535.1 Planctomycetota bacterium | reverse complement strand
GGCTACGTCAGCGGCTATTCGACGCCCCGGGGTACGAAGCGTTACTGGGGTAACGGCGACGGCCGATTCATCTATCCGCCCTTGGCCGCCGCGACACCCGGCGCCAGCGGCTCGGGGCCGGTGATCGAGCCGCCCGTGTCGAGTATCCGTTGGGAGATGTTGCGCGAGGGAGTGGAAGATTACGAGTACCTGTACCTGCTGCGCGAGTTGCTCGACCGCCGTCGCGGCGACCTTTCGGCCGAGCGGATCCGCCATTACGAGTCGCTCTTGGAAGTCCCCACCGCGATCACCCAAGACATGACCACCTTCACCACCGACCCCGAGCCAATCTACACCCGGCGCACCGCAATCGCCGAAGCGATCGAATCGCTGCAATGACCTTCATGTCATCGCCAATCGTTGTACAACTGACGCCGCCGGGTCGCGGGGCGATTGCCGTCGTTGCAGTCGACGGGCCTGGGGCCGTGGAAATCCTGGACGGCCTGTTTCGTACACACAGCGGGAAGCCGCTGGCGCAGGCCGCCGATGATCGGCCGATGGCGGGCGTCTTTGGCACCGAACCGGGCGAGGAGGTGGTGGTTCGCCGTCGCTCGGGCGAGGCCGTCGAGGTGCATTGCCACGGGGGGCTTGCCGCGGTGGCGCGGGTGCGCGACGCACTGGTCCAGCGCGGGTGCCGGGAGATCGGCTGGCGGGAGTGGGTCGCCGAGCGTCACGACGATTCGATCACGGCCGCCGCCCGGCTCGCACTGGCCGACGCGCGAACCGAACGCACGGCGGCCATCCTCCTCGATCAATACCACGGAGCGCTGCGCCGGGCCATTGGGCGGGCCGGCGAGGCAATCGATCAGGGCGACACGGCCGCGGCGCTGAGCCTGACTCGGGCGCTCGTGGCGCGTGGACGGTTGGGGCGGCATTTGGTGGATCCTTGGCGCGTCGTCGTGGCTGGGCACCCCAACGTGGGCAAGAGCAGCCTGGTCAACGCACTGGTCGGTTACGCCCGAGCGATCGTCCACCCCAGCGGTGGAACCACGCGCGATCTGGTTGCCGTCGAGACGGCCGTCGAGGGATGGCCGGTGCAACTGATCGACACGGCCGGTCTGCGGGAAGTCGACGACGCCGTGGAGCGCGCCGGCGTAGCGCGGGCCCGGCAAACGGCCACCGATGCCGAACTGGTGCTGGTGGTGTTCGACCAAAGCCGGCCATGGGGAGAAGACGAGTCGCGGTTGTGGCGGACGCACGGCGATGCGTTGGTCGTGCATAACAAGAGCGACCTGGCTTCGGCTGCCGGCCCCCAGCGACCGCCCGGCATGATGACCAGCGCGCTTCGCGGCGACGGGATCGAGCCGTTGCTAGCAGTGATAGCCCAGCGGTTAGTCCCCGATGCGCCCCGAGCGGGCGACGCGGTTCCTTTTGACCCCGCTCAGATGGTCCGGCTTGAGCAGGCGACGGAGGCCCTTTCGCACGGCGATCTGGCAACCGCCCGTGCCACGCTGGCGGGAATCTGAGGCGCGAGACTTTCTCCCGCGCATTGCGGTTGATATAGATTGCCCATGCGCGTTAGACTCCCCAATATCTAGCGAGATTCCGTACCAGCCGATGGATACCGGCTGGCGATCAGCCGCTGCAAGGAGGTTGAAGTCGTCATGAGTAAGCCGCTCTTGTCGACCGTGTTCTTGACCGTATCGATTTCTCTGGCCGCCTGGGGATGTTCGTCGAGTTCCGATCCAGAGGCTGAGGGATCCGGTTCCGAGGCGAAGCCCGGCGACTCGGCCGGGGCATCGGGCGATCAGGAAACGACCGAAAACGAAAGTCCGGCGCCTGCCGCGGCACGGGGGGAATTCCCGCGGGAGACCGACACCGCCGCTTCCGAAGAATCCGCCCGGTGGCGATCCGTAGAATCCGCCCGATTGCGATCCGATGCCCAGCAGCGGCTGTGGCGACGGGTCGAGGAGGAGGACTCGGCCGAGGCGTACGTTTTCTATTTGGATCTGCATCCGAGCGGGCAGTTTGCTCCGCGGGCCTGTCGGCGGTTCGTGGAGTTGCTCGATCCGATCGATCTCCGATCCCAGCGGATGCAGCCGCTGCTGGCCCGCCATCCGGTCGCGTATCGCAGTTTGGTGCCTTCGCTGGTTGTGGCATTGGATGATCGCCATTTCTGGATCCGGCTCGACGCGGCCATTTTGCTGGCCGACTACAACCCGTTCTGGTGGATCGGCGTGGTCGACGCACCGGTTCGGGAGAAGCTCGTCGGCGAATTGATCGCCGGTCTGCCGGCACTTCTGAAAGACGACGCGGTCGAGACACGGATCGCCGCCGCCCGGGCCCTGGAGGCGATCGGCAGCGGGCAGACGGTCCGCCCATTGCTCGACGCGTTGAACGACGAGGCGGAACCGGTGCGCCGAGCCGCTGCCGCGGCATTGGGCGCCGTCGGCGATCCCGGCGCGATTATGGGCTTGATCGGCGCGCTGGACGATCCGGCCGAATCGGTCGCCGAAGCCGCGGCCCATTCCCTGGGTGCGCTCGGCGACCCGCGCGCCGTGAAACCGTTGATCGAGGCTTTCCGGAAAAGCACCTCGCCGATACCGGCGCAAGCCCTGGACCAGATCGGTATCGCGGCCGTCGAGGATTTGATCGGTGCCTTGGATTACGACGTGCAGTGGGGGCGGCAATGGGCGGCGCGAAGCCTGGGGATCCTTCAGGATTCCCGTGCGGTCGAGCCGCTTCTGGAAATGTTCGGCACCGAGCGTGACGCACAGGCACGCCGGGCCACCGCACTGGCGCTGGGGGCCCTGGGCGACGCTCGAGCGGTCGACCCGTTACTGGCTGTACTGAAGGACCCCCAATCGGACGGTACGGTCCGTGCGGCGGCGGCCACGGCACTCGGGATGCTCGATTCGGACGATCCGGATGTCAAGGAAGTGCTTCAGGGCGTGTTTGAAGAGGCCAAAGAGACGC
>JABMRP010000415.1 GCA_013202535.1 Planctomycetota bacterium | reverse complement strand
TCATAACCCGAAGCGTAAGCGAGGGACTGGAATTGCAGGGAATTCGACCTCTAATCTTCCTCGCTCACGCTTCGGGTTACAATTTCAACGGGCTGATAGGCATGTCGTGCGAGTTCGCACGGTAGCCGCATCCGATGTATTATACCCGCTGAGCGATCGAACACCGGGAGAATGGTCATGGACCGTGGAAAACGCTGGGCGACTCTTTCCCTCTTGCTGCTGCTATCCTCGGGACAATTTCTTGCTTTTTGGGCCAAAATGAGGTATATTTCAGTAGACACGCTTCCCTTTTGAGCGTGTTCTCTTCTCCGACCAATCTCATCTCTTCGCGCGCTGCCCGATGTCACCAATTCTCGACAATCCGCCGTCGTTTTGCAGAACGGGGTTTTCGAGCAGACATGGGTACGCCCCCCTTCGCCGAGGTATTCTTCCGGCCTCTGCCGTGGCGGTTTGGGCTCGGAACATCTCTCGACATGAAGCACGACCGGCCGGCTGCCGTGAAGACCATGACCTTCGCGGCGGCCGTGGCGGTCCTGTCGTTTCCCGACGTTGTTTCCCTTGCGGTTCCCATAGCGTGTCGTTCTGAACGAGGTTGCGCGATTCTCCCGAGTCGCGGGCTCGTTCCGCGCTGGGGCCGTTGTTTCTGGAGGGTCCTTTTGGAGGCTGATGTGATGCAACGCATGTTTGCGGAGCTCGGGGGTCCGTGGCAATGGGGCGAACGCCGGCTACGCCGGTTCGTCGAGAAGTGCCATGAGTGCCGGTCCTGTCAAGACCGAGTCGGGTTGATGGACGACGTTTGTCCGACCTGCGGGGTGTCCAATCCCACCGTCATTCCCATCTCACCCAGCATGGTGGTCACGGCCTGCGGGGCGGCGGCCCTGTTGATCCTCCTCTGGACGACCTGAGCGGGAGTGCCCCTCTCGTCCCCACGCTGGGAGCGGCCTGTCGATTGAGTAACCCGAAGCGTCGGCGAGGACGTCTTTTCCATCCTCGCTGACGCTTCGGGTTACTATTCTCTGTTTCCACTAACAAGGACGTGCCCCCCCTCCCGCGTGGCATTCCCTCCTCTCCCGTGGTCAAACCGGGACGATTTCCGCTATAATGGCTCGTGACCTCTGTCTGCCAATATAGATGTCCTTCTCCCATGGAGCCCACCGATGAGGATGACCCGGTTTCTCGCCCGTCTCGGTTGCCTGACAGTTCTAGGCCTCTGCTGCATCTTCCTTACCGCGACCGGTGCCCGAGGTGCCGATCTGCCGGGTGCCGACTCGTTGCGGGCGGCGGTGGAGGATCTGACCGCCACGTTCGGTCCACAATACCCCGAGGCAAAGCAATACCTGGGGCGCCTCGACGCGCTGGTGCGTCGAGCCGAGTCGGCCACGGGTCCGCAGGGCGAGGCAATCCGCCAGGAGTTCGAGGAACTCAGGCGCGAGGCCCTGGTGGCCAACCCGCTGGTCAGCGGTCAGCCCATCTTGTACGCCATGCGCAAGCAGTATCGAGGCGATCATCACAACACGGCCACGATGTTTCAGACCGGCGAGATCAACACGGGCAGCTTCACCGGCGGCGCGGCCATTAAGACGGTCGACGTGGTCACCGGCGAAGTGACTACGCTGTTGGAAACGCCCGAGGGAGTCGCCCGCGATCTGGACCTCGGCTTCGACGGCCGGAAGGTCCTCTTCTCGCTACGTCACCGCAAGGACGACGATTACCACCTGTACGAGATCGACGCCGACGGCGAGAACCTGCGGCAGCTTACGTTCGGTCCGGGGCTGTCGGACATCGACCCGATCTATCTGCCCGACGGCCAGATCATGTTTACCTCGACGCGGGAGCCCAAGTTCTGCATGTGCAACCGGCACATCATGGGCAATCTGTTCACGATGGAGGCCGACGGAGCCAATATCCAGCAGATCGGCCACAGCACGCTGCACGAAGGCCACGCGTCGGTGCTGGAAGACGGCCGGGTGATCTACGACCGCTGGGAATACGTCGACCGCAACTTCGGCGACGCCCAAGGGGTTTGGGTCGTCAATCCCGACGGAACCAATCACGCCGTCTTCTGGGGTAACAATACCAACTCGCCCGGCGCCGTGCTCGACAACCGGGGGATCCCCGGCACGGAACTGTTCATCGGCACGTTTTCGTCCTGTCACGATCGCCCCTGGGGCGCGCTGGCCATTGTCGACCGGCGCAAGGGGATCGACGGCCGCGAGCCGGTCGTTCGTACCTGGCCGGCCAGCGCGATCGATCTGGTGGGCAAGGGTAACTACGACACCTACAAGAAAGTGAACCCCAAGTACGAAGACCCCTATCCGCTCTCCGACAAGTACTTTCTCTGCTCGCGCATGATCGGCAAGGGCGAGGAGGTGGGTATCTACCTGTTGGACCTCTTCGGCAACGAAATTCTGCTACACGCCGACGCTCCGGGGTGCTACGACCCGATGCCCCTGGCCGCGCGTCCCAAGCCGCCGGGCATTCCTTCGCGAATCGATCTAACGAAGAACGAGGGTTACTTCTACGTCTCCGACGTCTACCAGGGGACCGGCATGGAGCGGATCGAGCGGGGTTCGGTCAAGTATCTGCGCGTGGTCGAGTCGCCGGAGAAGCGGTTCTGGACCCAACAGGCGTGGAACGGCAGCGGCACGCAAGCCCCCGGCATGGCCTGGAACGACTTTAATAACAAACGGATCCTGGGGACCGTTCCGGTGGAATCCGACGGCAGCGTTTATTTCGCCGTGCCGGCCGATACGTTCGTCTATTTCCAACTTCTCGACGAGCGGGGGATGATGGTCCAATCGATGCGCAGCGGCACGATCACGCGGCCCGGCGAGACGGCCGGATGCGTGGGCTGCCACGAGAACCGCCGGACTTCGGTTCCGCCCCGCGATTTGCCCCTGGCCATGCATCGCGGTCCGCAAAAACTGAAGCCCTGGTACGGCCCGCCGCGGCTGTTCAGTTATCTGGTCGAAACGCAACCGGCTTTCGACAAACACTGCGTCTCGTGTCACGACTATGGCACCGAGGGCGGCAAGACGTTGAATCTGGCCGGCGATCTCGGGGTGATGTTCAATACGTCCTACGTCGAGCTGCGCACCCGGGGGTTCGTCCAGGTCCCCGGCGCGGGACCGTTTACCGTGATGATGCCGAAGAGCTGGGGTTCCCACGCCAGTTCGATCAGTAAGGTCCTGGTCGAAGGGCATAAGAACCCCGAGCATGACAAGAACCTCAAGCTCGACAAGGAGAGCTTCGATCGGATCGTCACGTGGATCGACATCAACGCTCCCTATTATCCCTCCTACGCCAGCGCCTATCGCAACAACCGCTACGGCCGCTCGCCGTTGGACGGAGGACAGACGGGCCAGTTGAACAAACTGACGGGCATGAACCTCAACGACCAGAACCAGTCGTCGCAGGTCAGTTTCACGCGGCCCGAGGTAAGCCGCTGCCTGGAGAAGTTCACCGATAAGAGCGACCCGGCCTATCGCGAGGCGCTGGCGATCATCCAGGCCGGCCAGAAGATGCTCGCCGAGCGTCCCCGCGCCGACATGCCCGGCTTCCAGTTGGTCGACCCGGTGGAGATCGAGGCCGAGGCGAAGTACGTCCAGCGGATGAAGGTCGAAGCCACCATGCGGACGGGTATCGCCGACGGTGAAAAAGTGTATGAGAAAGAGGAACCGTAGGCCGATCGAGGAGGATTAGCCCCATGTCACGCCACGGAATCACCCGGCGCGGGTTTCTGCAATCGGCCGCGGCCGGCGCGGCGGGAAGTTGCGTTTTGCCCGGTACAAGGACCATCGCCGCGGAGACGCCGCTGATGGTAAAGATCGACGAACCGTTTCACGGGGCCGTGTTGAACCACCGGCACGGCAACGCGGTCGACGGCGGCCTGGCGATTCGCGTTGCCGGCAAGGCACCTCCCTACCAGCACGTGACGATCAACGGCACGGTGTGCCTCCGCCGGGGCGACCGATTCGAGGGCCAGGTCGTTTTGCGCGAGAAGGAAACCGATCTCGTGGCGACTGCCGGGGCGCTCACGGACCGAGCACGCGTCGTTTGGGATCGTTACAGTCGGCCTCGCTATCGCTTCTCCATCGACGACAACAGCTTCTTCCTGCGCGACGTCGCCGCAAAGAAATACGCGTCGCTGTTCGACTGCTTCTACTTGAAGATGCTCCGCGATCTGCACCGGAAGTACGGGACGAAGTTCACGGTCAATATCTACTACACGACCGGCGACGGGTTCAATCTCTCGAAGTTTCCCGATCGGTATAAGAACGAGTGGCGCGACAACGCCGATTGGATGAAGCTGGCCTTTCACGCATACGCCGACCAGCCGGCCCGGCCGTATCAAGACGCGCCGCCGGAAAAACTGATCGCCGATTTGGATCGGGTGGCGGGTGAGATCCGCCGTTTCGCCGGAGAGGAGACGTATGCCCCGCCCACGGTGATCCATTGGGGAATGACCCGTCCGACGGCACTGAAGCCGTTGGCCGAACGCGGCGTTCGCGCGCTGAGCGGATACTTTCGCAAGATGAACGGTAAGTGGGACGTCAACTATCGTTGGGACGACCTGCACAGCGAGTATCTCTCGCGCCACGACGCGTGGAAGGATTTCGACAGCGGGATCGTCTTCTCCCGGGTCGACATCGTCTGCAACAGCGTTCCGTTGGAGCGGATCGTCGGCACCCTGTCGCCGCAGGCCGAGAATGCCGACACGGCCGAGATCATGGACCTTTTCACCCACGAGCAGTACTTCTGGCCGTTCTACGCCAACTACATCCCCGACCATGCCCGGCGGCTCGACGCGGCGATCCGCTGGGTCACCGAACAGGGATACCAGCCGGTCTTCTTCCACGAAGGCCTGCTCGGCGGGCGGGAGTAGGTGATCCGCGGAGCGAAAAGGACCCGACGCAAGGATGTATTGCGTATGCACGGACGCCCCATCACCGTCCCGTCGTCTGACGCCGCGCTGCGGTTCAAAGCGAAGATCCCGCATCCCATCCCTTATCAGGGCAGCAAACGACGGCTCGCGCCGCGGATCCTCTCGTTCTTCCCGGCACACGTCGATCGGCTGGTCGAACCGTTTGCCGGATCGGCGGCCGTTTCGCTGGCCGTGGCTTACCACGGGATGGCCGACCGGTTCGTCGTTAACGACGCCCACGAACCGATCGCCGATCTCTGGCGCGAAATCATCCTTCGCCCCGAGGAACTGTCCGAAAACTACGCCACGCTTTGGCAAGACCAACTGGGGCGCAGACGCCAGTACTACGACGCCGTGCGCGCCCGATTCAACGAGACGCGCAGCCCCGACCTGCTGCTGTATCTTCTTGCCCGTTGCGTTAAGGGAGCCGTTCGCTACAACGCAAAAGGCCAATTCAACAACAGTCCGGACAACCGCCGAAACGGGGCAACGCCGCGCGCCATGCGCCGGCGCATCGCGGGCGCGTCATCTCTCCTAAGCGGCCGGACTCGGGTCGACTCAAGCGACTACACGACCGTCGTGGACCGTTGCGGCCCTTCTGATCTGATCTACATGGACCCGCCGTATCAGGGCGTGGGTGGCGTCAAGGATTCGCGGTACGCGGCGAAGTTCGACCACGGCCAGTTTCGCGACGTGCTCGCAGGGTTGAATCACAGGGGGTGCATGTTCGCCGTGAGCTACGACGGCCGAACCGGCTCGAAGACTTTCGGAGAGCCCTTGCCCGAGCGGCTTCGCCTGATCCACCTCGAAATTCCCGCAGGGCGATCCAGCCAAGACACGTTGACCGGTGGAGATCGATGCACGTACGAGTCTCTCTACCTGTCGCCCGCGCTTGCCGAGGCGATTTCCTTGGACCGCCGGACGGCAATCGGCTATACACTTGCGTGACCGAATGCCCCAAGAGCGAGCCGGCAACTCGACTTGGACCGTCTCATCCAGCGACTGGGCAGTTTACCGAGAGCCCCTTTCTTCGCTAATCCCACTCTATAGCCCCTCTGGAGGGGGTGTCCTAGCGAGATATGGTGGCTGAAACCTCGGCTCCCCCTTGCGTTGGCCGCCAAGTCTGGTAGGATTCCTAAAATCATTGGGGTGATAAAACGAAGAAGTGGGCCCCAGCTCACAGCGAGAGTTTCCCCTTCGGCACACTGCGGTTTGTGTGTCAGCGACCTTCACCGAGGTACCTGCTTCCGATTGCGGTTGATTATCTCCCCTTTGAGTTGTTTGGTCGAAACCCTATATCGTCGCACGGGGTCGCGAGGAAAGGTGGACGGCCTGTGATTTTTTGCAGTTCTGTTTTCGAGGAGTGGGTGACATGCCGCAGGGTACGGTCAAGAAGTTGTTGACGGACAAGGGGTTTGGGTTTATCGAAGGCGAGCGAGGTGATATCTTCTTTCACCACTCCGCCTTGGAAGGCACAAGCATCGAAGCCCTCAGTGTCGGACAGCAGGTCGAGTACGAAGAAGGGCGTGGTCCGAAAGGGCCCCGCGCCGAGAACGTGAGACTCGTCTAAGCGACGAACAAAACACCCGATCAACGGTGTAGGCCCCTCGGAATTACGTTCCGAGGGGCCTTTTGTTTGCGCCGGCAGGTTCGGCCCGAGGTCCGAACCGTTGCTACGGGCTCGTGTCGGTCGGCCCCAACGGCGTGATCCAGAGGTAAAGCGGGTGGAGCCGGCCGTCGCTGGCGGATCGGACGCCGATCTGCTTGTCCGGCCGCACACCTTCGATCGCCTGGTAGTGCGACACGATCCGCGTGCCGGGCGCGAGCTTTGCGAGCTTCGGCATCAGCCGCTCGATTACCGCCGGAGGGAGGAACATCGTGACGACGCTGGCGCTGCTGAAGTCGCGCGTGAAGAAATCCGCCTGATGGATCGTGACCAGATCCTGGAGCTTCGCCTTCTCGACCTTTTCCCGAGAGAGTTGCACCAGTTTTGCGTCGATTTCGTAGCCGACGGCCTGGCATCCGTATCGCCGGGCCGCGGCAATGACGATGCGCCCGTCGCCGCTACCCAAGTCGCAAACGACATCGTGCTTTTCGACACCGGCCAACCGCAGCATCTTTTCCACGACATCTTCCGGCGTCGCCGCCTCCTGCGAGTGTGCCTCCGGTGCGAATCCCAGGACGGCGGCTCCCAGAACGGCGGTGAATATCAGTATCAAAACAAGCCGATCGCTGGACATCTTGATGCCTCACTCCGATGATTGGTCACTGCCTCACTTGGCCGACTGGCAAGTCTACCCGTGTGACGTCGGCGAGCCAAGATGCCGCTCGTTACGACGCGAAGCGCGGGAACCAGAGGGAAAGTGCTGGACACGCCCTGACGATAGTATTACAATATCGGACATCGTAACACACGCGGGCCGGCCAAGCGGACATCACCCCTCTGTCGATGGGATTCCAGTGTCGGGCGTTCGCGTTGCCGTGGAGTGGGGAATACGCCATGCATATTGCCGACGGGGTCCTTTCCAATTCGCCTTCCGGAATGATCGTGCTGGGAGCCGGCGCGGCGGCCACCGTAGCCGGCACGGCATGGGCGTTGCGGCGAATGGACCACGAACAAGTGCCCCGAGTGGCCCTGTGCAGCGCGGCCTTCTTCGTCGTCTCGTTGATCCACATCAAACTCGGCGTCGCCGCGATCCATCTTGTCTTCAGCGGCCTGATGGGCATCTCCTTCTATTTCCTCGGAACGCGGAAGAAGTAGCGGCCACGCCATGCAACGCATCACCTTCTTCCAGGGCGAATCGGTGATCCATCGGATCGACCCCCGGGCGCGCGTCGTGGTCGCCGCCGTCTATGCCGTGCTGGTGGCGATGGCGGTTCGGCTCGACGTGCTGGGTGTGGCGCTGGGCGTGGCTGCCGCGACCGTGGCGGCGGCTCGACTGCCGTGGCGGGATGTCCTTGGCCGGCTGATTCCGCTCAACGTGTTCATGCTGCTGTTGCTGGTCACCCTCCCGTTGACCTCCGGCGGCGAGCCGTTGTTTTCGGTCGGACCCGTAGGGGTTTCCCGGCAAGGATTGCGGCTGGCCGCGACGATTGCGATCAAGGGCAATGCCATCGTGCTCGCGCTCGTGGCACTGCTGGCCACGGTCGAGGTCACCGCCCTGGGACATGCGCTGAGCCATCTTCGCGTGCCGGACAAGCTGACTTGGCTGCTGCTCTTCTCGGTGCGCTATATCGACGTGATCCACCGCGAGTATCGCCGGATGGCCGCGGCGATGAAAGTACGCGGGTTCCGCCCGAGGGCGAATCTGCACACCTATCGCACCTACGGCCATCTGGTTGGCATGTTGCTGGTGCGGAGTTTCGATCGGGCCGATCGCGTGCTGGCGGCGATGAAATGCCGCGGATTCCAGGGTCGGTTCTACGTGTTGGACCATTTCCACTTCTCCCGCCGCGACGCCGCGTTTACGCTGACCGCCGGTGTCGTACTCCTGCTGATGGCCGTGGCCGAATGGACACCATGGGCGTAGACCAACCACAGATCACGCTGGCCGACGTGAGCTTCTCCTTCGCGCCGGACCGACCCGTGTTGCGGCGATGTTGTCTCGAACTCCGCCCGGGCCAGCGGGTCGGCGTAACCGGCGCCAACGGCAGCGGCAAGTCGACGTTGCTGCACCTGATCGTCGGACTGCTCATGCCGGACGAGGGCACGATCGAGGCGTTCGGCAAACCGCGCAACCGCGAGGCCGACTTTCGCGAGGTGCGTCGCCGCGCCGGGCTGCTCTTCCAGGATTCCGAGGACCAACTCTTCTGCCCCACCGTGGCCGAGGACGTCGCCTTCGGGCCGCTGAACCTGGGAAGAACTCGCGGGCAAGTACATGAAGTCGTCGCCCGTTCGCTGGACACTCTCGGTCTGGCCGGTTACGAAGATCGCGTCACATACCAACTCTCCGGCGGCGAGAAGCGGTTGGTCGCCCTGGCCACCGTTCTGGCCATGGAGCCCGACGTCCTGCTGCTCGACGAGCCGACCGCGGGCCTGGACGAAGCGGTGCAACAGCGGTTGGCGGACCTGCTCGTGGGTCTACCCCAGGCCATGCTCATCGCCTCCCACGACCGGGCGTTCCTGCAACAAATCGCCACACGCACCGAGCATCTGCGCGACGGCCACCTGTAGCAGGCACACTGGAGTGTGCCGTCCGCGCGTGCCGGGCTATCGCCCGAGGCCACCCAGACCGTTGTGCCCCCACGATTTATGTGTTACCATCAGCGTCAATGGGTGGGGACATTATTGGGCAGCGGCGCGCCTCATTATCCGATCAGGACTGCTCAACAGAAAGTAGTTTGGGCCAATTTCCAGATCCTGCCATGCGTTGCCCGAGTGGTATGGGAGGCCGTAATCACAATGACAGCCAGCAAACCGCCGTCTGGTGACGGTCACCCTAATCTCCAGCCCGCGTCCGAACGCAATGCTGAACTGATCGATATTGCTCTGCGGGTTACGTTCTTGATCGTTGGCCCCGTTCCCGTGATGCTGCTGGCCCTTCTTGTCGGGGTGGTGGTAGAGTTGACCACGGAACTGATATTCCGTGATTCCTCGTATTACCAAGAGCACGGATGGTGTCTGTTCGTCGGCTTCATGTCGATGGGCGTCGTTTGCTTTTCGGTTCGTCGCGTTAGACACTTCGGATCCGGAATCTGGATCGGACCGCTCCTGATTGCAATGGGAGTTTACGCAC
>JABMRP010000414.1 GCA_013202535.1 Planctomycetota bacterium | reverse complement strand
TGCCAAACCTGGAACTCCAACTCACCGGCCGGCAGCTTGGGAATCCGGAACGTGCCGTCACCGCCCGTGATCGCCACGTAGGGGTTGTCGCGAGGCAGGATGTAGCCGCTTTCCCAGGGATGGTAGTTGCAGGCGATAGGTACGGGAATATTCTGCTTGCGGGCGAATTTGTACGTCGCGTTGCCGCCCACCGGAAGGATCACGTTCCAAGGCTTGTCGCCCAGGGGCGAAATGGCGATGTTCTGACCCACGGGATCCGAGTTGATCGTATGGAACTCCTGATGCGGATACCAGATGCTCAGACAATGGGGCTGGAAGATGCAGTCGCGATTGTCCAGCACGACTTGCTTCTCGTCGCCCACTTTCTCTTCCAACTCGCGGCAAATATCGACGCTGCGGCTGCGAACGTAGACGTAGACGTTCGTGATGCCGTTGTCCTGGCCGATGATCAGCGACTCGTCGCGAATGTCGAACTTCCCGCAACACTCGACGTCTTTGTCCACCTTGAGTTTCTCGCGCGGCGGTGCGGTGCCGTCCAACTCGAACCGGCCCATCAGGTCGCCCCACGCGTCGGCCGAAGCCGCGCGGAGGACCGTCGGCGATTGAAATCCCCAGGTGGCCACGCCTGCCGCCGCGGTCGTGCGGGTGACGAATTGACGTCGATTGAGTCTGTTACCCATGCGAAAAGTCTCCTCGGGGGGTGGGATACTCGGTCGCCGCCGGGGCACGGCCGTGGATACCCAGGCGCTTGCCATCCGACGGGAAATCGGTGGGATCGGTCGTCGGATTCAGGAAGACGACCCGTCTTTGGGTTTCTCGGGATTCTCCGGAGAAGCCTTTTCCGGCGGGGTGCCCTTGGGCGGGACGCCATCGGGGCTCTCCTCGCCGAAGTCAACGACGGGCGCCTTCAATTCGCCTTCCACCTTCTGGGCTTCGACTTCCGGGGGAGCGCTTACGCTGCCGCTACATCCCCATACGGGCAGCAGCAACATCGCCGCACATCCAACCGTGCGCCAGATGGACATAGTTATTCTCCTTGTGTCTCTGTTTCTTCTAAACGGATCTCAAGGTTGAGCCTCCAGGCTTGGCTCGATCAACCGCCCGACCGCCGTGTGACTCGTGTACCAATCATAGTGTAACAACAAATCGGCCACCGCGTCGAGTTGTTCGGCGCTGCTGCCGGAAAAGAGATTCTGGCCCAGCGGATCGCCCGTGGGGGGGAAGTTGACCGGCATACCCGTGTAGGGCAGCACCATCGCCGGGTTGCCCAGCCACCGCCGCAGGTACTCCGGCCGGATGCGTCGAGCCACCTGATCCAGCCTGGGAGCCAGGGTGGTGACCACCGCCCCGCCGGGGCTGAAATCGCCGATCAGGTGACATTTCGCGCAATACAACTCGCGGTCGGCCACCAATCGCATGGCGTCGTCCAGACGTCCCGGCCGGGCTTGCTCTTTCTCGGCCAGAATGGCCAACTGGCGTTGCGCGGCGGCGAGTTGGGCCACTCGATCTGACGCCTCAGTGCTGGGTGGGATCTCACCCCCGGTGGCGACGGTCACATAATCGGCCAGATGCCTGGCTTGCTCGGCTGAGAAGCGGTAGTCGGGCATCCGCAAGACCGCGGCCGGGCGGATCACCGTGGGCCCCAGCAGGTAATCGGCAAGCCACTGGCGGTGGACAATCTTCCCCCGATCAACCAGCGCCGGAGGCACCCAGCCCCAAGCTTGATTAGCCAGAGCCGGATTGTCGGTCTCGGCAACCACCACGGGATACAAGAGCCGGGCAAACTCGCCGCCGACGGGCGCATGTTTGGCCACGATCTCCGGCTCGCCGATCACCAGGCTCTGCCCGCCCACGGGCCACGTCCAACCGTTGATCGCCGCCGGTTCCCAGGGCGTGAACATGTACAACGGATTGTCGTCATCGTCGTAATCGTATTCGTACAGCCGTCCGCTGTCCGGCTCCTCGGGGTCCATCACGGGCCGACCCACAAGCGTTGCGTGGCGGCGTCCCCCGGCGTCGGTCGCCAGCGAGCGGGCCAACGCGGCTTCGCCGATCTCGGGCCGGAGGAACTCGAAGTCCGCGAACTCCGGAGGTTCGTTCTCGTACTCGAAGTCCTCCGGATCGAAGGCCACGTCCCATCGCTCCCGCTGCATGGTGTGGCATTGGGTGCAGGCGTTTTGCTCGAAGAGCCGCCGGCCCTCGGCCTGGGCGATCTGGTTTGCGTCGGGCTGTTGGACCACGTACTGCTCGGCCGGCGGCTCGGCAACCAGCCCCAGGACGAAGGTCATGACCGCTTCGCGCTGCGGGTCGTCCATGGCAAACTTGCCCATCACCAGCCGCTGGTTGTACGGCTTGTTTTGTGCTTTCTGATAATCGAAACTCCGCGGCGACCGCAGCTTCTGCCAAAGGAATCCTTCGCGGCGCCCCTGACGCAGGGCATCGAGAAAGAACCCCCGGTCGGGATCCGCTCCATCAGTATCGCCTTCGGTTTCCTCGACGAATCGAGTGACTTGTTCAAAGGCCAACAGCGACTCTTGTTTTCGGCCCCAAGCGGTCAGCGCCGGGCCAACCGGTGTGGCGGTCTCGAACCCGGGCACGTCGTGGCAGCCGAAGCAGCCCCGTCGGCCGATCGCGCGGGCGCCGATGTAGCGCAGCGCCTTGGCGCGCCGGTTCTCGTCGGTCGTGGGCCCGGCCAGCAACTCGGCATCGGCCCGGGCCTTTTCGGCGACCGTCGCCGGAATGCCCTGCTCGACGTATTTCGCCGCCGCTTCGCCGGAGAACGCCTTGCTCAAGTACTGCCGCGCCAACTCGGAGATATCGTCGTCCGGCGGGTTTGGAGCCTCGGGAATCGGCAGAGCATCGGCATCCGCGGCCGGCGGTTTCAACAGGTAAGCGGCAATATCGGCCGCCGGATCGGTCATCCGCACCGGAGAAGTTGGCGGCCCGTCCTCTGGCTCGTCCTGGGCAAGTGGCTGCGGTTGGAGTTGTACGCTGGGCATCGGCGTCCATCGCGAGTGACTTGCCGGATCGCGGATCCAACCGGCGAGCCACTGCTGGCGATTCTCGGCCGTGTACTTGGCCACGATCTTCGACAGGTTCGGCCCCTGCGTGGCCAGACTCTCGGGAAAGTCGCCGTGCTGGTGACAGGCAAGGCATCCGTGGCGGACGAAGAGCTTCTCGCCCCGCTCGGCCGATGCCGGTTCGGTCACTTCCGGCGGTGGCTTCAACCAACTCACCGGTCGACTGATCCACAACAGATACTCGGCCATGGCGCGAAGTTCCACCGGCTCGAACCGCTGGGCATCGGCAAGACTCCGCCCGGCGAGATGCTCGTGCATGTCGAACACCTGGGGCATCTTGGCGTCGGCTCGCAATTGGGTGGGACGACGGATCCGGTCGGCCACCGCGGACACGTCCAGCCGATCGGCCAGACCGGCCAGACTCGGCCCGATCTTGTGCAATGTTCCCGGCACCGTCTCCTCGGCGGCCAAGATGTCGACCATCGCCGCCAGCGGCGAGGGCAACTGCGAATCGGCCCGAAGCGCGGCGACCAGCTCGCGTCGCGGCCGAGGGTTCTCCGGTTCGGCGAGAATCTGCCGGGCCAACTCGCGCCCGGCTTCGGTCATGTGCCCGACCGGTGCGAGATTGGCGCCGAGCAGTCGACTCGCGGCCTCCGTGTAGGGCGGAGCCGGTCGCAGGTCGGGACCGACCGTCTGGTCCTGATCGTCGGTGCCGCGAATCTCGTGGCAGCCGAAGCAGCCGTTGCCGCGGATCAGATCGAAACCGGCCACCAACTTCGGCGCCGGGGCCTGGGGATAACGATCGCCGCGGTCCAGATCGAGCACCTGATGATGACATTTCAGGCAACTGCTCTGGGCGAAGCGGGCCGGCCGCATGGGGAAATCCCAATGCGGATTGGCGGACCAATCGAGTTCTTTCTGCCAACGAAGCTTCTCCGGCGGATTGTCAGGGGTATGCGATGCCCAACGAAAGGCCGTGGCGCTGCCCTGACCGTCGTGGCAGATCGTGCAGCCAAACTCGCTCTTCGGGTGGGGGCTGGTCGAGCCGACGTACAGATCGGGCCGGGGATGCGTGCAATAGGGTTGCGGCACGCCCCGCTCGATGTCCAACGCCGCCGTTCGGCTTTCCGCGGCACATCGCAGCAAGACGGTCTCAGCCTGCTGGATGTTGGTCACCGGCTCGTCATCGATCTTCACCAGCACGTCGCCCGTCCGAAGTCCCGCTTCCGCGGCCGTTGTCTCCGGCAGGACCACGGCAACGGTGACCGCCTCCGGGTCGAGCATCCCTTCCTCGGCCAGTATTATGCCGTAGGCCGAGTCGAGCGTCGCGCCGGCCGCATCGGGCGGTTGCTTCCCGGGTGTCAACCGCAGCGCGAGCACGTCTTGCCGGGGCAGGGCGGGTTCGGCGGTCGACCCGGGCACGGTTTGATCGACTCCCAGATGACAGGTCACGCAACGGTCGATCCGCCCGACCTGACGGAAATTGTAGTCGATGGTCAGCTCGGGCAGCCAAATCTGTTGCACCCGCGGCGGTCCGCCGAAAGCATCGACCACCGGCCAGCGAAGCATGTCTTTGCCGGCACCGGGACGCTGATTGGTCAAGGCGGTCTGGAGTCGATCGACGGCGGCCCGATGCTCGGCCAGCGCTCGGGCGGCGTCGCTCTCGGCGCGGGTGATTTCAGCCAAGATCGCGGCCAACGCCTCGCAGTGGTCACCGGCCTGCTCGAACCGTGCCGCCAATGCGGCCACGTCGTCGGCCACCGCGTCGACGGCCTCTTGCCGGGTGTCGAGTTGTTCGGCCGACAACTCGCGAGCCACCGCCGCTTCGAATTGGCTGCGCGCCTCGTCGAAATCGGCCCGGCGGAAGCGGAGGTCGCGGCGGAGGTTTTCTTGTCGCAGTTTCGCCCGGGCGACAAACGCATTCAACCGGCCGATCAGCGCTTGGCGGGCGTCGTCGGCCGGATCGGTCCGGAACGCCTCGGCGTCGGCTTCGACGGCGGAGAAGTCCGGCGGATCGACCTGCCGGCTTGCGGCGTCGGTTTCGAGTTCCTGGCGAAAACCGGCCAACAACGCCTCATTGGCCACGGCTCGGCGCGCCGAGGAGAGTTTCTCGCGAAGGTCCGCCTCGGCCGCCCCAAACGCCTCGGTCTGTTCGGCTCGAATGCGCGCGGCGGTCATCCACGGCTCGATCCGGTCGTGGAACGTCCGTTGATATTGCTTCCAGGGGCGGCGGTGGTCGACCGCCAACATCCAAATCGTGGCCGCCAGCAGCGCCAGCGAGGAAATCGCAAACACGACGTGCAGCCGCCGGATGTTGTAGTAAGTTTCGTCGGTCGAACGCATAAGTAGTTCTTTTTCGGATACTAAAGCGACTTCCCTAGAAGTTGAAAAAATACTCCGGCATGCTCACGATGTAGCTGAGATGGCAAACCCAGACCAGCAGCATCTTGATCGGCAGGACGAGCATCATCAGCAGCAACAGGATCATGATCGTGTAACGCGTGCGGCCCATTTGCCCGACGAAATCGGCCAGCACGGTTCGGCCCAGCACGACGGGCAAGACGACGAAATAGCCCCCCATCGCCACAATCCCGGCGATTTCACGCCACACGGCCGCCCCGAGTTGGGCCAGGGTACCGGCGCCGGGTACCGCTTGCGGTAGCTCGCGGCCCAGCAACATCACCCAAAACAGGACCGACAGTTTCACGTTGTTGGCCGCGGCGACCAGATGCGGGTCGCGGGGGGCGTAAAGCCCGAAGAAATTCCAGTTGGGACCGCGCATGAACGTGCCGATCAGAATCATCAGAAGCCACAATTGGAGAAATCCAAACTGAAACACGACGTAGCCAAACCGCCGCTGGCCGATCGTGTAGTAGCCGTTACCCTCCTTGTTGGGATCGAGATACGGCACGGCCATCAACCCCAGAACGATCAGCCCGGGCAGCACCACGCCGGCCATCCACGGCGGAAAGAAGACAAGCATCTCCTGCAAGCCGAGGAAGTACCAGGGGGCCTTCGACGGGTTGGGCGTGACCACCGGGTTGGCCGGTTGCTCCAGCGGCGCCGGAAGGGCCACCGACCAGACGATCAGCACCGCGCTGAGAATGACGATGCAAATCAATTCGATGTAAACCAAATCGGGCCAGACCAGCACGCGGGCGTTGTACTGCTTCTCGACCGGCCCGTCTCCCTGGGCGAGCCGCCGGTCGTTCTCCACGGCCATGGCCGTGGCCAGCCAGGTGAAGTAGGCCATCAGGTAGACCATGGCGACAATGGGTACGTTGTCCGGCTTGGTGACGATGGCCGCGAAATGGGGGTCGGTCATCGACAGGCCCATCCACAACAGCGACAGATTCAACCCCGCCCAGGCGACCACCGGCCGAACAAAGAAACGCCGCCACCGATACAACACCGCCAGCGCGGCCAGGGAGCCGAAGGTCAACGTCACCGGCCCCATCGCGGCGTTGACGGCCGCCTTGAAAAACTCGGGCATCGGCACCCCCACGCCGCCCAGCGCCAATCCCCCCAGCACGGCAAACACGGCCGCCACGGCCAACCACGCGCCCGCCCGAACCCGATCGCCCGACCGTCGCCAATCCCACGCGGCCGCTCCGATGTTCAGCGCACAGGCGACCAGATAGAAGCACCCCAGCGGTGCGGCGACATGTTCGATGAATTGGGGGCCGGCGGAGTGCATGGGGTAGCGATTAGGGACTAGGGACTAG
>JABMRP010000413.1 GCA_013202535.1 Planctomycetota bacterium | reverse complement strand
TGCGACGCTATGGGCAGATTTCTCCGGTGGTGGTCTGCTTGCGGGAAGAGGTGCCGGTGCTGATCGATGGCTTCAAGCGGCTGGCGGCAGCGCGGGGCGTAAAGGGCTTCGGAAGCCTGTCGGCGCGGCGGATCGAGGTGGCCGTGCTCTTGGGGCGTCACAAGAGCTGGGTCTGTCGGCGGCTGGCGATGATGGAGAAGCTGTGTGCGGCGGCCCAGGAGGATCTGCGGCTGGGGCTTTTGTCGCCGACGATGGCCCGGCAGTTGGTGCGGTTGCCCGCGGGCAACCAGCAGGGAGCCTTGGAGACAGGGCGGCGTCATTCGCTTTCGGCGGCCGAACTACGGGGCGTGGTGGACCTGCTATTGGGCTCGGGGACGCGTGAGAAGTCGACGTTCGTCTTGGAGCGACCGCGCGAGGCGTTGCGGGAAGCCCAAGCAGGCGAGGTCCGCGGCTGGGATCCGCGTTTGAGTGCGGCGGGCAACCGAGTGAGCCGCCAGTTGGCGGCGCTGTTGGACAACTTGGCTCGCATGGCGAACTGGCTGCGGCATCACGGCCGCGGGGACCTGGCGCTGTGTGACCGGAGCGTGCTGGAATCGGCTTTCACGCGGCTGGCGGGCGAGGCACACACGGTGGCCGAGCTGACCGATGACTTCGTCAAGGAGATCCACCTTCCCTGAACGAACAGCAGCGGAGCGAAGTACTCCATCGGTGGTATGGCGGGCAATCAGGGCGTCAAATCGCTCGCGATCTGCACATGTCACGGAAGACCGTGGCCAAGGTGATCGCCGGTCATCAGCACGAGCGGGCGACGGGCACGACGGACCTCCCTGTGCCGCGCGAGGGTCGGGGAAGCCTGGTCGATTCCTACGAGGCGACGCTGCGGGATTACCTGGCGCGGTACCCCGACATCAGCGTGGTCCGGCTGTTGGAAGAACTTCGTCGCCGAGGTTATCCGGGTGGCTACACCGTTCTTTGCCAACGGGTGAAACAACTGCGCAAACAGTGCCATCGGCCGCCCGTGGAGCGATTCGAGACCGGGCCAGGGCTGCAAGCCCAAATGGACTGGGCCGTCTACACCCTGGACTTCACCCAGGAAGGCCGCCGCAAGGTGAATCTCTTCAGCTACGTGCTGGGATACTCTCGACGGCAGTACCTCCATTTCACGGCATCGCAAGATCTGGAGACGACGCTCCGGGAGCACGTGCGTGCCTTTGAACACCTCCAGGGCGTCGCTGCCACCTGTCTCTACGATAACATGAAGGTCGTGGTGGCCCGCTACGAAGACGGCGAACCGATCTACAACACCCGCTTCTTGACATTCGCCACCCACTACGGCTTTCGTCCTTGGGCTTGTCGTCCCAGAAGGCCGAGAGCGAAAGGTAAAGTGGAGCGGCAATTCCTGTTCGTTGAAAAAAACTTGCTCAGCGGCCGCGAGTTCCGCTCCCTGGAACATCTCAACGAGGTGGCCGCCTGGTGGCTGGCGGAAGTAGCCGACGTGCGTGTGCATCGGCAGACGCGGCGGCGGCCGATCGACCTTCACGCCGAAGAACTGCCGCACCTGATTCCCTTGCCCGAGCGACCCTACGAGATCGCCGAGGTGGTTTATCGCACCGTGGACGCCGAAGGCATGGTGACCTACGGGCAGAATCGGTATTCGGTGCCCTGGCAATACATCGGGCAGGTGCTGCCGCTGCGGATCACCGACGACGAGGTAACGATCTATGGGCCGCGACTGGAAGCACTGACCCGCCATCGGCGATTTCCGCCGACCGAAAGGCACCGCGAGAGCCGCCAACAAGAGCATCTTCCACCTCGCGATGTGACGCAGCGGCGTGCGGTTCTCCGCGAGCGGTTCGCCCAGTTGGGCTCGGTGGCCGTGCAGGCCCAGCCGAAGACCTGTTGGGACCGCATGGCGGAAGACAAGCCATCCCACCTCGGGGAACTGCTCGGCAATGACCCCACACCGCCGCGACCGGCCGCGGAATACCAACACCTGCTGTTTGAGGAGTCCGACGCCCATGCCGACACCGAAGAAGAAACCGACAGCGACCAGGAAGACGACGGACCAGGGGACGAGCCTTCGTGAACGGGTCCTGGACGACGTTAAGACGCTGAAGCTCCCGCTGTCGGCGGAGACGCTCGACGCTGCGCTGGCTCGTGCCGAGCAAGAGGGGCTGTCGCACCTGAACTTCCTGGAACGGATCCTGGGGGAGCCTGCCGCACGCAGCCGCCAACGTGCGATCGAGCGGCGGATTCGCGATGCCAAGTTCCGCGAAGACAAGAGCCTGGCGGACTTCGACTGGAAGTTCAACGCCCAAGCCATCGACCGCGCGCAGATTGAAGGGCTGGCCACCGGCGAATTCGTCCGCCGCGGCGAGAACCTCGTCATGGTCGGCCAAAGCGGTGTCGGAAAGAGTTTTCTCTTGCAGGCGCTCTCGCGGCGTTTCTGTGAACTGGGATACCGAGTGCGCTACACCACCAGTGCCGAGTTGCTGGAAGACCTGCGGAAGTCGCTGGCCGATCAGAGCCTACCACGCCGCGTCCGCTACTGGTCGCGATTCGACCTCGTGGTCATCGACGAGTTCGGCTTCGACCGCATCGAACGCGGCGAATGCCCGCAAGCGGCCAACCTCTTCTACAAGCTCATCGACGCCCGCAGCGGCAAACACTCCACCGCCCTGGCCACCAACATCGACTTCGAGGCGTGGAGCGACTACCTGGGCGACCCGCCGCTGGCGATGGCCTTCCTCGATCGCGTGGTCGATGGCGCGATCCTCCTGAAAATCCGCGGAAAATCCTATCGCGCCCACCGGGCCAAGAAGCCATTGGGCCCGTCGAAGCCCGCCAGCACGTAAACGCTTCGCCGCCGAGACCCCCATGCCAGGCATCGACTACCGACAACTTCGCCAGCAGGTCTCTATGGCCGAAGTGCTTGGTCTCCTCAGCTTCCAAGCGACGTGCCGACGCGGCGATCAACTCCGCGGCCCTTGCCTCATACCCGGCTGCTGGTCCACTTCACCTCGGGCCTTCTCGGTCCATCTCACCCGGCAGGTCTACCGCTGCTTCGCCTGCGGCTCCCAGGGCAATCCCCTCGACCTCTGGGCCGCCGCCCGCAGGCTACCCTTTCACGCCGCCGCCCTCGATCTCTGCCAAGCCGCCGCCCTCGACCCGCCCCGACTATCTATCTCCCATCTCACCCACTCGTGGCACCAGTCCTGCCGTGTTGCATCTTGCGCCCCATCGCGCAACCGCTGACCCGGCCCCCACCGGCCGCGAAAGTGGCCCCCTTCCCGGCCGGAAACGACAGTATTTCTCCTGCCATCGCTCCACCTCGGCTTCGGCAGCATCGCAAACCAGTTGTGTCAATTCGTCCTCGGCAAGATCGGTCGCTTGTTCATCCTCGGCCGCGGTTTCGGGGATCGGCTCGGCAGCCGGCAACGGCGGGTACGCCTCGGCCATTTTCCGCCAGGCTTGCTCACCGGCCTCGGCTCTCTTCAGTCCCTCCTTGCGCAGCTTCTTCACGGTCTCGTCCTTGAACTTGGAAGCCTCGGCCCATCGTCCTTCCCGCCGCAGTCGTTCAGTCAAGTCAATCTTGCTCTCATCCATACCACGCACTCCTTTGCCTATCTTAACCGTGAAATCGTTGTGGCGCCCCTTGCTGGATAGCTAACGAGGCTTCGCCTCAGACCGACGAGTTATAGGTTGGTGAAACTGGCGATTGCTTGGTGTAAAGTAGGCTCTGGTCGAGCCTTGGGGAGGCTGGGCCTCCCGTTTTTGGGACCGTCGAACGGTCGGTGGTCCTTAAAAGGACATGGACGACCAGAGCCTACCATGAGTTTACCACGGACCGTCGCGGAAGTCATCAACGAGCACGTAACCCTGGAACTGGAGTGCATCGATCGGATGTATCTCAACGTGTACGTTCCTCAACTCCAACGGGAACTTGGCGTGGTCTCCTTCTTCCGGTTCCACAGGGGCGCCCAGT
>JABMRP010000412.1 GCA_013202535.1 Planctomycetota bacterium | reverse complement strand
GCGGGTTAGTTGACTTAGAGCCAATTCAATGGTCGGGTCGGGTGTCGATCGCCGGTCAAGAGCGTCAAGGAGCGGTCTGAGCCACGTCGACGGTCCCGGTGACGGGAACGACGTCCACCCGCCAAGTCTGCTCCGCTCCGGTCAGCGTTAGCTGGTACGCCGCCAGGGCCGCGCCTTCGAACGTAAACTCCGCGTCGGTATGGGAGGTGGCAACCACCACATTGGCCGGAAACTCGTGCGGGCTGTCCACCGCGACGTCTCCTCCGGCGTCGCGTCGATAGAGCGTGTAACTCGTCGCTTTTCCACCGACAACGGTGAAAGCCAAGTAATGGTTCTCACCCGTCGCGATGCTGCGGCGTCGGGCCTGCAACAGATCGACGGCCAATCGCCGGGCATCCGCCCTGGCGCCGAAGTTATGCAGCGTACCGGGGCCAATCCGGGAGACGGCCACGACCGCGAAGATTCCCAAGATCGCGACCACGGCGACCAGCTCCAGCAGGGTCACTGCTCGCCGCGTCCAACGGGGACGGGCTCTCGTCGCCCCGCGGAGAAACAGTGTCTCTTCCAAGCGAGTCGCGAGAACCCCGGCGGGCGGCTTGGCATGGTATGCCAACATAACCGGTAACCACCTAGTGTGAACCGGCCGTGTGTCCGGTGACCCGGCCCGTTACGCCGTCGAGCGTATAGGCGGCGCCGGTTTCCGGGCAATTCGGGAGGCCGTCCGGGAAGTAGGCCGGATCGTTCAAGTCGCCCAGCGCGGGCAAGGAGCCGTTGTCGAAGTAGTATCGCTCCACGGCGGAGTTGAGTTCCGCCTTGTTTTGAAAGCAGGAATTCTCTTTCGCCGTTGCGGCCGAGAAATTGATGCGGGGAATCACAACCATGGCAATGATACCCAAGATCACCACCACGGCGAGCAACTCCAGCAACGAAAACGCACTACGTCGGGACTTCTTCATCATCATCTACCCCTCTTCCTACCTGTGTGTTGACCGTTGGTTTGTTTGACGCTCGGCTATCGCTCTTGCCGGTTTCACCCCTCCTGCCGCCGACAGCCGCTACGGGGAGACGTGTTCGTGGCCGGTTACCCGGTGAGTGGCACCGTCCAGCACATATCCGGTTCCGTCCACGGGACACTGCCCCGGGCCATCGGGAAAATACGCTGGGTCGGCGCCAATGTCGCTGAGGTCCTGGGCGGGCCAAGACCCCTTGTTGCGGTACCAAAGTTCCGTTTGAACCTCAATATCCCTCTTATTTACGTAGCACGCGCTGCTCTTCGAGTCAAATGAGTTTCCCGATAGTCGCGGAATTACCACCCACGCGATGATCCCCAAGATCACGGCGACCATGGCGATTTCCAGCAGCGTAAACCCCCGGGGCGGGCACTTACCGGGTGAACGATTCCTATTTGCAACGATCATGCGATATCTCCTGCCAAACCGTCAACCCTGGCTCGCGGCACCGATCATGTCGAACATCGGCAGATAGATGGCGAGCAGGATGGTAGCGATCACGGCGGCCAGACTGATGGTCAGAACCGGTTCGATGGTGCCAACCATTGCGTTCGTCTGCCGTTCGATTTCCTGCTCCAGGTGGCCACGGATGTACGACGTCGCCTTGGAAAGGTTGCCGGTTTTTTCACCCACGGCGATCAACTGTCCGACGACGGGCGGAAACAGGTCGCCCATTTGAGTCAGTTCACGACCGAACCGTTCACCTCGGATCACGGCTGCCTGCAGGGCCTGCACCCCCTCACGGACCGCCCGATTTCCGACCGAACCGCTGGAAAAGCCCAGGGCATCGACGACTTTTAGCCCCGAGTCGATGAGGTTTCCAAAAACGTCGATGAATTGCAGCACGGCCAGATTTCGCAGCCATTCTCCCAGCAACGGGACGCGGAGCAACTCGCGGTCCATCCAGAGGGCAAACGGGCGTTTCATGCGGGCACGCTTCAACCCGATCACACCCGACACAACGACTAGCGGGACCATCCAACCGTAGGCGACCGCGTACTGACCGGTTGCCATCAGCACGCGGGTGACCAGCGGCAGGGGAATGTGTGCTGCCGCATACGTCTCCTCGAAAACGGGGATCACGAACACGAGCATGAAGCTTACCGCCAACGATGCGGCGCCGACGAGGAATGCCGGATAGCTGAGTTTCCGGATCACCTTCGAACGCAGCTTGTTGGCGTTTTCCACTTGCCTGGCGACGCGCTCCAGCGCTTCCGCAAGGGTCCCCGCCTTCTCGCCGGCACGGATCTGATTGACCATCACCTTGTTGAACGTGCGAGGAAACTCGGCCAATGCCTTGCTGAACACCTCCCCCGTTTCGACCTTGCGACGCAGAATGCCAAGCATCTCGGTATGCTTGCGCAGCGAGCGTTCCCGGGCAAGCGTGTCGAGCGATTTGGCCAGTGACAGACCGTTGCTGACCAGCGTGGCCAGGTTGCGGAGGATAAAGGCCAGTTCGCGCCGCTTGAGTTTCGGCTCCGCGGACCGGCTTAGCCCGAAGCGACCGACTTTCGGCCCGAAGACAGCGGCCGTTGTCGCTCCGGTTGGTTGCTTCATGGCGGGCAAGGCGAGTTCCCGGTGGATCACTGGCATATCTTCGATTCTCCCGTGGCGGCCGGCTCACGGCCCTTAGCTGGAAACCTTGTAGAACACTTCCTCGATCGTGGTCCGCCCGGCGATGGCTTGATTCAGTCCGGCCGTCGACAGCCCAACCATCCCTTCGGCCAAAGCGATTTCGCGGAGCTTCGAGGAGGGCGCGTTTCCTTCGACGGCTTCGGCCAACACGGGCGAAACGAGCATGATTTCGAAGATCGCGAACCGCCCGGAATATCCGGTTCCCAGACACTTCTTGCATCCGCGGCCGTGGAAGAACGTCGTATCGGCAGGCACGGGTTGATCTCCGGCCAGGGCCCGCAAGAGTTTCGCGTTGGGCTCGACCGGCTCTTTGCACTCGGGGCAGATGGCGCGAAGCAGGCGTTGCGCGATCGACCCCAGCAGGGCCCCGCCGAGCTTGAAGGGATCGATTCCCAGGTCGTTCAACCGGGCCACGGCCCCCACGGCGTCGTTGGTGTGCAGGGTGCTTATCAACAGGTGTCCGGTCAGCGCGGCCTGCACGGCCAGCCCGGCCGTCTCGTCGTCGCGGATCTCACCCACCATGATCACGTTCGGATCCTGCCTCATGATGAATTTCAAGGCGTTGGCAAAGCCCATCCCGAACTCGTTATCCGAAGCGACCTGATTGATACCCGGCAGGCGGTATTCCACCGGTTCCTCGATCGTTACAATGTTCCGATCCTCTCGGTTCAGCATGGTGAGCACGGCGTACATCGTGGTGGTCTTCCCGGAACCGGTCGGCCCGGTAACCACGAACATACCGTGTGGCTTGTCGATGAGTGTTTGCAGCAACCGGCCATCGGCCGGTTGAAGGCCCAGTTGATCCAGCGTCAGCAGCCGATTGCCTTCGTCGAGGACTCGCATCACCACTTTCTCACCGCCCACCGTGGGAATCGTGCTGACGCGCAGGTTGGCCTTAGTGTCGGCCTCGTTGAGCGACACGTGCCCGTCCTGCGGCCGTCGGTTCTCGGTCGTATCCATGTCGGCCATGACCTTGATCCGCGCGACGACCGCTTCCTCGATATGGTCGGGGATGGTCATCACCTGCTGCAGGTCGCCGTCCACGCGATAACGCACTCGCATGGCCGGAATCTGCGGTTCCAGGTGGATGTCGCTGGCGCCGGCGTTGATCGCGCCCACCAGGATCGCCCGCACCAGCCGAACCACCGGAGCATCGTCGTCCTCGATATTCACCGGGTCGGCACCGGTCTGCTTTGCCTGTTCGGAAGCCTCCAGGTCGGCCAGCTTCATGTCGACAATGGTCTGCCGCGCGACGACCCGCTCGTCGAAACCACGCTCCAGCGACGCCAGGACGTCACCTTCCAGGGCGACCACCGGCTCGACGCGATAGCCGGTGATCAGTTCGGTCTCGTAGATTGTCTTGATGTCGTCCGGAGCAACCATGGCCAACGTCAGGATTCCCTTTTCGGCCGCGATCGGTACCGATCGGCTCGATCGGGCAAGATCTTCCGGCAAAAGCCGCGTTACCTGGGAGTTGACGGCTTCGGGCACCAGACGCCGAAAGGGGACCTCGAATTGCTCTTCCAGTGCCGCGCCGAGTTGCTCGGCCGTAATCAATCCCCGCCGCACCAGGATGACACCCAGCATACCCCCCTTCGAACCCTGGCTGGCCAGGGCGCTTTGCAGTTGGGCATCGGTAATGGCCCCCCGTTCAATCAGGATATCGCCGAGCCGACGGGCCATGGAGAGTGCCTTTCGGGATTCTGTTGGTTAGAGCACGGTTTCCGCGGTGACGAGTTCTCTAGACTATTTGGCTATGCCGGCAAGCTGAACAAGTCTTCCCAGTTTTCGTTCCAACACGATCGGATTGAAGGGAATCACCAGGTAGTCCTTGGCCCCGGCCGCGTAGGCACGCTCCACCTCATCGAGACCGGCCCTATCCGAGATCGCCAGGATCGGGATCTGACTGGTTCTTGGATCGTTGCTGAGCCGTTCTGTCAGGGCGAGGCCATCCATGTCCGGTGATCCCAGATTGAGGATGATCGCCTCGGGCATCCGCCGCTGGGTCGCTCGAAACGTTTCCTCGGACGAGGCAACCGTCTCGACCTCAAAACCCAGTAACTCCAGCCGGAATCCGGTAACTTCCGCCAGCACCGGTTCGTCTTCAATCAGCAGAATCCTCGGTGAATCGTGCGGCATCCTGTTTCCTCGCGTGTCTTTGCGGTGTCGGCAAGTGCCCGTATCATCGCTCCGGTGGCTGATCCGCGGGCAACAACTCGCCAAGAAAACTTAGCTTGGTCCCGCCACAATTCAAGGGCTGTCCCTTGTAGCCACTGGGGCTACTCCACCTGACGCAGTCGTCACTCCGCTTACCACCGGCAGATTCCCGTCGACCGGATCATTCCGCACCGGACAACCGAGCACCGACGGGGCACGGACGTTATTGCGCGACGGTCACTTGTAGGTAGCGGGTGACGCTTCCCGAGGTCCCGGTTCCGGTGATCACCAGATCGTCGCCGTCTTCGACTACTTGGGCCGAGTAGGTGTTCCCACTTCCGGCGGGGAACTCGATCGGACCGATGCCAAACGGCGGAGGAAGATCGGGGCCGTCCTCAAGTTGGGCCAGCGCGTGGTGAACCGCGGCCCCCGCCAGATAGAGCGACCGTTCGTATTCTTGCGTGTGCCGCAGGGCCTTCATTTGCAGCGTTTGCGTGTCGAGCATCGAAACGACGATCAGCGTCGTGATGGACATGACGAAAATGCACACCAGCAAGGCAGTCGCCCGCCGCGCGGACCGCCGTCGGCACAAGGCCCGATGAGGCGTTCGATTCCCGGGTTGATTCGGAGTACGCATGGTCACTCAACTCTACGCTGCAAACCGGCCGCCGGCAGCATACCACTCAGGGCGCAGTGATCTCGACCCACTTGATGACTCGCCATCCTCTTGTGATGGGATCGAGTGCGGCTGAGTAGATTGCTTGGATTTCTTGACCGGACAGAGCCTTGTCGAAAATCGCCACCTCATCAATGAGGCCGTCGAAGGGGCGGTCGGTTGCGCCGGAAGGGTTTCCCCCGATCCAAGCGGAAACGGAGTTGCTTGTCGAAAGCGAACCGCTCTTACTGGTACTGCCTACCGCGATACCGTTCTGGTAAAGGATCATGTTGCTCCCATCGTACACCGCCGCCACAAACACCCACTCACCCAACCCGTAATCACCGCTGGCGGCGATGTACGTTGTTGTGCTACCGTTCGTTTTCAGACGGAAACGCAACCGCATGTCGCCAGCGTTGCTCCAAGTTCCCAGCATCCAGTAATGCGAGTCGGTCGAAGTGCCCGCGGCCTTAGAGAGTAATCGGGCGTCGTAGATGGCGAAGCTGTTCGCGTAGAACCACAAAAGGAAGGTCACTTCGGAACCGGTCACGTCCAAGGTGCCGACATCTACATAATCGTCGAAACCGTCAAACTCCGCCGCCTTGTTCCCGCCGCCGATAGGTGCTCCGTCCTGCCCAAGGATAACTTCGTTCTCATAGGTGCCGTCATGATTGTCGGTTTCATCCTTCGCGATCGTGGCTTCCCCCAACTCGTTGAGCCGCCACCACGCGATGGGCTCGCTGGATGAGTACGCGTCGACCAGATCGTCATATTTCGGCAGCGCGGCATTGTAGATCTCTTGGATCTGTTCCTCCGTAAGTTGGCTACCAAACAGCAGGACCTCGTCGATTAACCCGTCAAAGTAGCCCTGAAGCGGAGTGATCGTTTCGTTGTCGCTTCCCCAGCTATTGGCACCGATTGCGATCGGCTCGTAGTTTCCAGATCCACCCGAGGTGTCTCCCAGCCCGCCATTGTATGAATTGGATGCGACGGGCTGGCCGTTCAAGTACAGTTGCATTCCCTCGCTTCCCCAACTGAACGCCACATGGACCCAGACGTTGGAGGAGATACTCGGTGTGTCGAGCGCATAGGTCGCGGTGGTACTCTGAAGCCGAACTGTCACATCGGAGCCAGTACGATAGAGGGTCAGATGTCCTCCGGTGTCGTACCCACTTGAGTCCTTGGAAAAGAGGCCCTGATCTCCGGAGAGTGTGTCGGCCTTGAACCAGACCATGAGCGTCCCGTTGCCCAATAAGAACGCGTTATTGTGTGGCACTTCAATATGGTCGTTGCTTCCATCAAATCGGGCAGCCGTGTAGGAAGCTTGGGATATCGCGCCCGGTTCGCCGAGCGTTACTCCATTCTTGTACCGACCGTCAAATCCGCCTTCGTAGTCGGCCGCTATGTTCCCCGACGTCTCGCCGAGCGGCCAATGGGCAAGGGGATTGTGGGATCCGACCACAGCGAGATAGTCGTCGCTGGCCGGAGTGTGCGCGGCACCGATCAAAACCGATAGAATTGCCGCGGTAGTCAAAAGCAATCCGCGTGGACAAATGCAAGGCGGTCCGCACGATTGACACCTGCACATTTCTTGTACTCCTCGGAGCCAACCAGGTTTGGCTGCCAATATCGTTTTGGTAGGCGACCGGCTATTCTTTTTCTTGGGGGTTGTCGTAGCGCTGGGCGGAAATGCTCTTCCCGTCCTTGTCCCTCCAAACCACAACGAACCCGCTCTTGGAACTCCTCAAACACACGTTGGCCGTTTCATGTTCTCCGCCGGAAGTGTTGACGGGAAACTCGGCGACGCCCGGACTCACCATCACCGTTGCGCATGCCAACATCGAGAACACCGCGCTCGGCAGGATATTCCTTATCGCCGTCATTACCTATTCCTCACAAGCGACGGGGCAATGTGCGTGCGGCATCTCACGGGCAAGTTGCAGGCCCGAAGAGTCTCGGCTCGAAATCGGGTCGTCCATGGGCAGGCTGGATACTAAGGGCGGCTCGTTCGCGGACGGCTCGGACGGAGCGGGCCGGGAATCGGCCACCGCGTCGCGGATCGCCGGAAGCAGTTGTTGTGCGCCAATCGGCAACGTCAGAAAACCGCTGCAACCGGCGGATCGGCACTTCTCTTCATCTTCCTTCATCGCGTGAGCAGTCAAGGCAATGATCGGTAGAGTCGCTCCCTGCTGTCGCAGCAGAGTAGCCGCCGTGTAGCCGTCCATGATGGGCATCTGCATGTCCATCAGAATCAGGTCGAATTCCGTCTCGGTTGCAAGATTCACGCCGATCTGGCCGTTCTCGGCAGCCGTGACGTTGGCTCCAGCTCGACAAAGTATGAGGCGGATGAGTTTCCGGTTCGTTGCGTCGTCTTCGACCAAGAGGATTTCAACCGGCGGCAGGGCAATTTCCCCCGTCTCGTTGTGATCTCTTTTCTTTCCAACGGCTTCCGCCGAACCTTCCGACAACATGGCGACTCCCTCGATGTTCCCCGTGTCGATGACTGCGGTGAAGGTGCTTCCCTTGCCGGGAGTGCTTTGGACCGTCAAGTCGCCTCCCAGGGCCTTGGCAATTCGTTGGCTGATAGCCAGCCCTAACCCCGTGCCGCCATACTTCCGTGTCACCGAGTTGTCTGCTTGGACAAACGGTTCGAACACGGCATGCACTTTGTCCCGCGGTATCCCGACTCCCGTATCGATGACTTGAATGATCATCCCAGGGTTGGTTAGGTCCTGGTTGAACTCGGTCACCACTCGGACGTACCCGGCGTCCGTGAACTTGATCGCGTTTCCGACGATGTTGGTCAACAACTGACGGACACGTACCGGATCGGTCTGAATCGTTTCGGGCGCACGACCCCGCCATTCGCATTCCAAAGCGAGGTTTTTCTCTTGGGCCTTTACGCGCAGAACCGAGAGTACTTCGCGGATCAGCTCCTGCAACGAGCACGGAATCCGCTCGAGTTCCAGTCGTTCCGCTTCGATCTTGGAGAGGTCCAGGATGTCGTTGATCACGGTCAGAAGATGGTTGCCACAGGTGTTGATTGCCTGAACGTACTCCTGGTGTTCGGCCTCATCGACGGCGTCTCCGCCCTTGGTCAGCAGTTCGCTGAACCCGAGAATGCCGTTGAGAGGCGTGCGAATCTCATGACTCATGTTGGCCAGAAACTCGTTCTTGGCTCGGTTGGCGGCGTCGGCCGCATCGCGAGACCTCACCAACTCGTCTTCGATGAGTCGTCGTTGGGCAATCTCTTTCTCAAGCTCGGCGGTCCGCTGTTTGACCCGATCTTCCAGCCGGTCATGGGCTTCCTTGAGGGCATGGTCCGAGGCCTCGATCCGTACCAACATGCGATTGAAAGCCAGGCAGAGGTCGCCCAACTCGTCTTTCGAGTTTGGCTCCACCCGGACCGAGTAATCGCCACTGGCGGTGATCTTCCTGGCGGCCGTTGCCAGAGCCACAACGGGACGCGAGATGGCTCGCTGGAGCCTGATCGAGAAGAGTAGCGACGTGCCCAGCGCGCAGAATATCATGCTCGCAGTGATCACGGAGTAGTTCGACAACTGTCCGTGAAGCTCGTCCATGTTCGCCACCAAATACACGCTGCCGACGCACTCTCCCGCGTCACTGACTTGGCGGGAGACCTCGATTTGGTCGTTGTCGGTGAATCGGGAGCCGCTCCCCTTGGGCGCCGCCGATGGGGTGTGGTCATCGCAGCCGTCCTTGACGTACCTGGCCAGAACCTGCCCCTGGTCGTCAAAGAGGTACCCCGACTCCACCGACGGTTGCAGGCGGAGTGAGGCCAAGAGATGCTCCGCCGCGGCGGGGTCCCGAGAGGTCAGCGCGGACGTGCCGTTGAACGCCAAGAGGTCGGCTTGGCCCCGGAGTTCCTTGATCTTGGCGGCTCGGATGGTGGTGACGTCGTTGAAGACAAACCCGGTACAGCAGAACAGCAGGGCGACGCCACTGGACGCCGCGCCCAAGATAATGAGCTTCGCTCCGATCGAGAGATCGCGGAAAAGACGCATCGGGAAACCTCCTGCGGCATTAAGGAGTTTGTTTTCGATACTCAGCCGGTGGCAATTGACGGAATCGATGTTGATGGCAAAACGAACTCTCTCGCGGTCGATGAAGAAGTTGACAGTACCCCCTCGCTCGCAATACTTGACACCCCCAATGGGTCGTCAAATGGAGTCTAGCTCGTGTCTGTCAGGAAAGTTTTTGATCTCGAAAAAAGTCGGG
>JABMRP010000411.1 GCA_013202535.1 Planctomycetota bacterium | reverse complement strand
GTGTGTGCCAAATGAAGCCTTGCTGCCGACTGGGTAACCCAGTCGGCGGTGCCGTGGGGAGTTCCGCGAACGACGCTGTGGCGGATCGTCTTGAGTTGCCCGTCGCCTTGCCGTTGGTTCACCAAGGACTTCCACCGGCGAGGACGTGGTACTGGCCACGCAGTCAACAACCGGCGACTCTTTGCATCCCCATGGTTCATTCGCCACGCGCTGCCGAACCTCCAGTCCTCGGCCCGTTGACAGAGATTCGCCCGCAACGGGTTGCGTTCCACGTAGCGAAGCACGGTGAGCAAGTGCTCGTCCTCTTCAATGGCAAACGCTTTGAAACGTCCCTGATAGAGATGGCCTGTTCCTTGCGTGCGATAGTGAGCGTGCCACCGCATCGTATGGGTGTGTGTCAGCCACCGGAAAAAGTTCGTCAGTTGCTCATCCGTTTTCGGGCGGACGACGAAATGCCAGTGATTTGGCATCACGGTATACCCGAAAATCGGCAACGGCTCTCGCTCGAAGGCTTCCTCCAAGACGCGTTCAAAGGCTTCATAGTCCTCCGGCTTCTCAAACAACGTCAATCGAGCCACGGCCCGGTTGAGCACGTGGAAGCACACATCGGCAGGGCAAATACGAGGTCGTCGTGGCATGAGAGACAGTCTAGCATGTCACCATGTCCCAAAAAAGAGCTGCGTCCCCTTTTTCGGCCTTTTTCGGACAAGAAAAGCTAGCCCGTCTGCGCCGATGAGCCGATGACTGTACACAAACAGATCTCCGTTTCGGCGGGAATCCGCGGCACCCAGATCCTCCTGGCCCCCCAAGATTACCTCCAGGTCGTCGAGGCCACCGTGGGTCTCATCAGCCGGCCGACAGCCCAGCAAACTTAGCACCGCAACTCCGATCGGCCGTCCACTCTCGTCCCCCCGGTATTTATATCTCCCGGGTTCCAGGAAGCAGCGTCCTTGATCGGTCGGCAATCCCGGTCCGCAATATAACCCCTGCGAGCTACCGCACACCCCTCTGCATAAACCTCTGAAAATTGTGCCCATCGTGGCTCCGCGCGGCGAGATCCGTTAGGATAATTATTTGGCACTCACCGACGCATCACACACACCCGCCCGTTCAGCAAACCCATGACCTTCGCGCGGGAGGAAGGAATACGAGATGAACTTCAAACCGACACGGCGTGCCTTTCTCACCACGGCCGGTGCCGCTTGTGCCGCGCCGTACGTCATCACGTCCGCCGCACTGGGAGCCCCCGGCGTGGCCTCGGCCAGCAATCGAATCACCACGGCGTTGATCGGGTCCGGCGGTAGGGGGCAACAGATCATGGCTGGCGGCGATAAGGTGATTGCCGTCTGCGACGTCGACGCCACGCATCGGGATGCGGCCAAGGCATCGATCGACAAGGCAGCCGGCAACACCGACTGCGCCGCCTACAGCGATTTTCGCGAAGTGCTCGACCGCGACGACATCGACGGAGTCGTCGTCGCCACGCCCGACCATTGGCATGTGCTGATCGCCGCCGCCGCCATCCGCGCGGGCAAGGGCGTGTACTGCGAGAAGCCGCTGTCGTACAACATTCGCGAAGGGCGCCTGCTGACCGACCTCGTGGAGCGCTACAACGGCATTCTGCAAGTCGGCTCGCAACAGCGCAGCATCGAGAAATTCATCAAGGCGTGTGAATTGGTTCGCAACGGGCGGATCGGCGAACTGCAAAAGGTGCAGGTCCAAATCCTCGCCCGACCGGGGAGCGACAACGCCTGGCGGCCGCGGCCGATTCCGCCGGAGTTGGACTTCGACATGTGGCTTGGCCCGGCGCCCTATTCGCGCTATCAGCCGGATCGGGTCCATTACAAGTTCCGCTTCGTCAGCGATTTCTCCGGCGGCGACGTCACCAATTGGGGTGCCCATCACCTGGACATCGCCCAGTTGGGTATCGGCGCCGACGGCTCCGGACCGATCTCCGTTGAAGGGACCGGCAAGCACAACACGGGCGGAATCCACGACACATTTTACGACATCAACCTCGACTTCAAATACGCCAATGGCGTAACGCTCGAGTTCCGCAGCGGCGGCAACGAGATGAAGACCGGCAACGTGCTCTTCCAGGGCAGCGAGGGTTGGATTCGGGTAAGCCGCGAGAATCTCGACGCCAGCCCCAAATCGCTGCTCGACTCGCGCATCGATCCCGATGAGATTCACCTCGGCCCCACAGGCGAAGGCGGGACGCACATGGGGATCTGGCTGGAGTGTGTGCGAAATCGAAGTCCCAAGCATTTGAACGTACCGGCGGCAGTCGGTCATGGCTCGGCCATCATCTGCCATCTGGCCAACATCTGCATGGAGTTAAAGCGACCGCTCAAGTGGGACCCGGCGGCCGAGCGATTCATCGGCGACGACATGGCCAACCG
>JABMRP010000410.1 GCA_013202535.1 Planctomycetota bacterium | reverse complement strand
GTCCATCTGATCGACGTCGTCAACGAGTGCGTCGAGATCATCTTCTTCGGCGGGCGGCACCACCTCGTTGGCTTCTGCCTTTTTCGCCAATGCAGAACCGCGTTCCGCCGCGGCCAGTTCTTGTGGTTTCGCCCCGCCAAGCAACTGGATAAGGCCGGCGCTGATGACGGCCGGCGCGGCTTTGGGATCGCCGGCGATGGCGGGGTCGTTGTGCATTGGGAACATGATCGCCTGCGAGGGACACACCCGGGCACACGCCGGACACCCGTTGCGGCATGCGTCGGGTTGCTCGAGCAGCAGCGCACCTTCGGTATCGACTTCAAATACGCCGAACAGGCAGAAGTTCAAACACTCCAAACAGTTCTTGCAGCGGCCAATGTCAACGACGGGGTACCATCGCGGTTGGGTGGTCTCCTGGATGCGCAGTGCTTTGCTCAGCGGAGTCTGCTGTCCGGACCGCGCGGCCCGAAGTTGCCGGCCCGTCCCTTTCAGGACAGCAGACTCGATCTCGCTGAGCAGCGGTTCGGCCGAGGCGTACCCGCGAGTATCAAAACACCAGATTGTCCGTCGGGAATCGCTGTCGGGCTCGTCCGTCGAAGTTTTTTGTTCTGGCTCGTCGGACGCGGTTCCCGACCCTCCCGGACGGCCCTCTATTCCGTTGACATTCAGGAGCCAGAATACGGCTCGGGGATAGAGCGGTGCCAAGACGATCATGTCTCGGTCGACAGATCGGAGGTGGTCCATGCCCTTCCCGTCCATCTCGAGGTCGTACAGGAAGGGCAGGATCTTTACTTCGATGCCGTGCCAATGAGCCAACTCGGCAAGGAGTTCCTTTTCGAACGACTGCGAAGCAGGCGCGACACCGCGACTTTCAGAGATGACAATTGTGGTTTCGGTAGTCATGGAACGTATCCGTAACCGATACCAACGAAGGGTTCACCGCCCGCGGAAACGCAGGCCGGTTCTCAGCGAGCCTAAGCCGAAACGTCCATGCGTTTTTTCATCATGTCCATGAATGCCTGGGCGTACGGATGGCCAATCAGCTTGTCGCACTCGGTGAACTTCCCACATCCCGTGCCGCAGTAGTCGATCCCCTTCATGGCGGCACATTTGAGAACGGGGCAGGGTTTCTTCGCCAGCATTTCTTCAGAGGCCTCTTTGCCCGACGCGCAGCCCTTGCAGGTGCCGGCCTTCATCAGTGGACATGCCATGCAGGAGAGCCCGCAGGCCGCAACCATCGCTTTCGGCGATTTGGCCTCTTCCTTACCCGGGGCAGAGCTGGCCTCTACGTCCTCCTGCGCGGATTGCGAACATCCCACGACCAATCCCCCGATCACTCCGGTGGCTGCGATCCGTCCGCTCTTGGAAAAAAAGTCGCGTCGTGAATGACTCATCTCTTTTCTCCTCGTTTGAAGTGAAACAAAACAGGACAAAACAGCACTAGCATTTCAGGTCGAGCACCGGTGTGTCTGGAAGTGCATCGATGCCCTCGATTTCGATGACGTTCTCCTTATACGACTACTCCGATACGGCTTTTCATAATCGAGATTCCTTCTCGAACGGCCACATGGCAATTCCGCCGTCCATCACACGGACCGTTTCAAATCCGGCCGCCCTGAGGATCAACGCCGCCTCGTAACCCCGCAGGGAAATCTTGCAGAACGCGATGATTTCCTTGTCTTTGGGCAACTCGTCCAGTCGACCGCGAAGTGCCCCCAAAGGGATCCATGTCGAACCGGGCAGTCGGACCTCCTCGTATTCGGCTGGACCGCGAACGTCGAGGAAGACGAAATCCTCTTGGTCCGCCAGCATTCGATGGACTTCCATCGAGGAGACGCCGACCATATATCCGTCGAGTTTGTTTCTGGCGACATTGGCGGCGGTTATGATATTATCCATGGCCGGCGCATAGGGCGGGGCGTAGCACAAGTCGGCGTTGGCGAGTTGATCCACGGTCATTCCGGCGGTAATGGCCATGGCGGCTACGTCGATCCGTTTGTCACCGGTCCCGGGCCCCGTTGCCTGGGCGCCGAGTAGCCGCCTGGACTTCTTGTCGACGACAAGCTTCAGCAGCAACGGCTTTGCGGCAGGCATGAAGTGGGCCTTATCCGGCGCCGGGGCCATGGCAGTGACCACTTCGTAGCCCATCTTGTCGGCGGTTATTTCGCTCAACCCCGTTCTGGCAACGCAATAGTCGAAGACTTTGCAGACGGTGCTGCCAAGAACACCCGGGAAGGTATCGCTGCCGCCGCAGATGTTGTTTGCCGCGACGCGTCCCTGTTTGTTTGCCGTCGAACCCAGGGGAACATAGCATGGTTTGGCCGTCAGCAAATCCACGCATTCGACGCAATCCCCAGCCGCGTAAATGTCCGGGTCGGAGGTTCGCATGTGCTGGTCGACCTTGATTGCGCCCGTGGTTCCGATCTCCAGGCCGGCGTTTTGCGCGAGCTTGACGTTGGGTCGAACACCGATCGCAAGGATTACCATGTCAGCCGAGAGTTTGCCCTGATCGGTTACTACCCGCTCCACCCTCCCGCTGCCCTCAAAGGACTCCACTTTGGTGCCGGTGAGGACCTTCACTCCGTGTGATTCCACATGCTGCTCGACGAGCTTCGCGATTTCCCAGTCAAGCATGCCGAGGATTTGCGGGAGCATCTCGACGATGGTTACCCGGCAACCTTTCTCAACGAGCGCTTCGGTAGCTTCCAGTCCGATAAGTCCTCCGCCGACAATCACCACATCACGGGCCTTATCCTGGGACAGGACGGTCTTGATTCCTTCCGCGTCGTGGACGCCATGAAGGGTAAAGATGTTATCCAACTTAACGTTGGGAAGCGGCGGGACCACCGGGACGCCGCCGGTTGCAAGGACCAACTTGTCGTAGTCCAACCACGACTCCGTACTGTCGCCTCGACCGCGCACTTGCACGCGTTTGCCGGCCGGGTCAACCTTTGTGGCTTCGGTTTGGCCCATGACACGGATATTCTTGACCTTTTGAAAGAACACGGCATCGCGAACCATCCCCACCGGCGTACACATGAGTTCCTTCTGCTCCTTCACCACGCCGGAAACGTAGTACGGCAACCCGCACCCGGCATAGGATAGGAAGCTGCCTTTTTCGAGAATCGTGACCTCTGCGTCAGGCATAAGGCGAACGACCTTGGCAGCCACCTTCGGTCCGGCGGCCACACCACCGATAATGACAACTTTCATGGGATTCGACATTCAGGCAATTCCTTTTCTTGCGGAAGCACGGTGCTACCGGTTGGG
>JABMRP010000409.1 GCA_013202535.1 Planctomycetota bacterium | reverse complement strand
GGAGTTGGCCGAGCAGGGCGGCCAGAAGTTGCTTCTTCGCCGGGCGGTCGTCGGTCAACACGAGGTGACTGAAAAAAACACCGGTGTCGCTCAAAAGCATCGCCGCACGCCCCGTCGGGTTGCCTTCCGCGTCGTACCAACGCCCGATCACCCGGGCGTCGGGGCGGTTCGGCTCCGGGGCCGTGATGTTCCACGACGCCTGACGCACCGACGCGGGCAGTCCGGCCACGTCCGGGGCATCGAATCGGATCTCCGCCAACCCGCCCGGCTTCTCCGGACGAAAATACTCCATGCCCCCGATCCCCAGCAACTTGGCCAGCCGCGGGGGGACACGGTAGCACGCAAACAGCTTCCCCCCTCCCTCCACAAACCGCTCCAACGCCGCCACGGCTTCCGGGCTAAGCCCCGGGTTATACGCCAACACGGCCACGTGACGGTCGCCCAACGCGCCGTTCGCAATCGCAGCGTCTTCCACCGCGTCGGAACCCAACCCCAACTCGTCCAGCATCCCGCCCACGTCCTCCGCCGCGCCCAGCGCCGCGCGAATCTCGCCGTCGTTTTCGTGGGCATAGGCCGCCGGGATCACCAGGGCAACGTCGTGCCACACGGCCCTCAGCCGGCCGATCCGAATCGAATAATCCTCCGGCTGCCCCCGCCAGATCGAGATGCGGATCCCGTCGATCTTGTGCCACCCCGCCGGCTCGTCTTCGACGCCGAACGACGCCTTCGAAAACCGCAGCGTCTGCCATCCCTCCTTCAAAAAACCCCCGCCCGCGGAGTACCAGCCGGCGCCACTTCGGAAATAAAGGCTCACCCTCCCGGCCACTTCCGGCTTCTCGACCGCCACGTCCAGAAGGAACTGACCGGCGGCGGCCAGGTCCAGCTCCACCCGGCGATCGAGGATCGTCCGCTCCAGCGTCGCGTCGGTCGCGAAAGGCACCTCCGACCGGACCACAACCCGGCCCTCCTCCCTCGCCACCTCGACCGGCGGCGTCCCACGGCCGGCCACCCACGCCTCCTGGGCCGCCTGGTTGTCGGCGTACTCGAACGTGTCGATCACCTGCTCGCCCGCAACCGCGGTGAGGCCTACCAGCAAAAGAAGCGAATGAACGACCATCGTCATATCTCCTGGAGGCGGAAACTGCGTATCGGCGCCGACTTACCGCGCCATTGCGAGGCATTGTACCTCGTCGCCAAGCCGTGCGAAACGTTCGCGGCGAGACGATTCCAAAAGCCCTCCCCAGAAGTGGGTAGCCCAGACGTTTTTCCGCAAGAAGCTCTCCCATCTCGTTCGACATCATCGGAAGAACGTCTGGGTGACGAAGTCACACGAGGATCCAGGCGACCGCTCCCCACGGCCCCTTCTCGTGCCCCCTCGTCCAAAGTGCGTACGCCATTTGCACCCGCTCCCGCCACGGTCCTTGCCCCTTGCTGCCGCCGCGGTGCTGCTCCCGCGCCGCCGCAACGGTATTAGCCCCATGCTTCAGCACGGGGGCCAGGTAACCAACAACGGGCCCCATGGGTCCCGTTCACGGGACTTCTCCTCCAGGCTTGAGCCGCCGCACACCACGCCGAGCAACAACCGCTGTGAGGAATCGCAATACTCCGCGTTCGCGAACCACCGCGAAGACGCGAGTCGTCTCTTCCCAAAGACCGCCGGCTCAAGACACACCCGGCTGTCCACCCAGTAGCGGAACCAAGCGCTCTTCGACTTCGCCGAGGTAGTCGGCAAGGCCTGTATTCGCACCACGCCCCTTCAGGAGTCCGAGGTCCGCCTCCTGCCAGCACTCGGCCTGACGTTCCCAACTGCTTTCGGTCAACTGGTCGAGCACGTGCTTCGCGTTTCGCTTGTGGCCCGATTGCGCGGCGTTCAGTCGGTCGGCATCCTGCCGTGGGTCAAACCCCAACTCCTTCTGCAGCTCGTCGACACAGTCTTGTTCGCGCCGATTCCGGGGCTCAAAGCCCGCAAGGACCCAGCACTCCCGCTTCGGGTGGGCCAAGCCAATCACAATCGGCACGCCAATTCCCGATGTGCGTCTCGCCTGCTGCAGGCCCGTGCGTCGTGCCGCTTGGCCATCGTCGTCTCGCAGCAGCACGACCGCATCGACCGGATCAGCAGATCCGTGAAGCAGTAACAACGCCAGCCGCGCGACGTGCGAGTCCGGAGCGCCCGGCTCGCCCTGGAAATGTCCGTGAGCCCGGATCTTGCGCGCTCGTGCCAGCGAGGCAACGTTCCGCCACAACAGATGCGGGTCATCGGCGCTGAATCCACGCCACTGGCGGCAGTGAGTGAGCATCTCCAACTCGAGCCAGCCCACCTTGGCCAAGAAGACACGGTCGGCCAGACCGCAGCCGGTCTGTTCATCCGCGCGCGCCTCGCACACGACGGCAAACGATCGGCTCACGATCCCGCTTCCCCGGCGTTGGCTTCAACCAGCCAATCCTCGCCAACGAGGCTCCAAAACTCGCCCGGCCTCATGCTCTCCTTCCATTTGTCGAATTCCGGATGCTCGTCGAGCCGTCCGCAGGCCACCGATCCGTCGTCCCGCAGCGTTGTCAACCGCACCTCCTCCGGTTGCAGATGGTCCAACAGATACGGAGAATGGCTCGTGGCGACGATCTGCATCTCCGGGTTCTGATCGAGCAACTTCCGCAACAGTGCCACGAGGTCGCCCTGGGCCTTCGGGTGCAACGCACGATCGATATCATCCAGAAGCACCACTTGAGGCCGGCCAGGCCCCATCAGCACCGTCAGCACGCCCAGAACGAACAACGTCCCTTCGCTGACCAGGTGGACGGGGATGCGCGGAGCGCCCTGCATATCGAATTCAATCGAGTTCCCCCAATACTCCCGGTCCACTCGGTGAGTGAACGTCTTCTCCTCGACCTCGATGATCTCCGACACCGTACGCGTCACCGCCGCCCGCGGAAAACGCATCGCCTCAACAGACGGAATCACGCCGCGAAGCGCCTCCAGGATCGCCTGATAGTCGTCAGGTTCGTTCGAGGCCATATACGCGAGCACGGAGGCCAATCCCTCCCCGTCCGGCTCCATGTGAGGCACCGGCTCCTCACTATACGATGGTGCAACAAGCCGTTTCACGTCCAGCCGCAGCAATACCGCTGGACCAAGAGTCTGGTTGTCTCGGAAGTGCCCCCCCGGATAGACCATCTGCACACGACAACTCCCGCCTCCGTCCGGAAGATCAATCATCTCTGAGAGCCAAGACTGGTCGTTCCCATCGGACTCAGAGCGAGGCGCATTTATCGCCACCCCAAGCTCTCCGAGGTGGCTGGAGCACTGAAGGAGCATACGGCCATAAGTCCCGGACGTAGCTATTCGCCCGGGGTTTCCCATGGCGTCAATGAGCTTAGTGCGTCGCTGCTCCGAGCTAGCCAGCACCAAGTGGTCAAGTCCCTGCAGAATACTCGTCTTCCCAGACGCATTAGGCCCAACCAAGACCGTAAACCGCTCCAGGTCCAGGGAGACATCGCGGAGCGCTTTGAAGTTCTGAAATACGACCTTGTCGATCATAACACCCCAATCCTACCCCACCAAAGCCGGATAGGGCAAGGACACATATCGCCTATGGCGCGGCCCGAATCCCACCCTCAACCCGTAGGGTGCGTGCAACCACCATCCCACCTACCTACAACCACCACCACCTGGCCCCGCTCTCCGCCCGCCCCTCTCCGCCGACTTCTTGGACGCCCCCACTTCCCGCCCAAACCTGGCGACCCACCCCAACGAGCGGCACAACCCCCGTCACTTACGGGTGAGCACCTGCTGTATGGCCATACGGCACATGCCTCCTGGCTATACGGTACCTGCCGTATAGAAATGCCCCTTTCTGAAACCACTGTTTTCCTCGGGGTTATTGACATTTTCTGGCGTATAGGTAGACTTGTCTGACACCCGCTAAGACTCCCGGTCAAGAAATGGCCCCCGAGGTCCTGACACCCCGAGGGCCTGGCCGGCAACCTGTAGGGAGGTTCCGACCGTGAAGAAGAAGTCTACTCAAAAGCGGACGGCCGGCAAGCCGTCCAAGCCCCACCCGGATTTCCCCCTCTTCGTTCACGGCGGGAGAACTACCGCCTGGCGCTGGGCGAAGAAGGTGAGGGGCAAGCTGGTCTACTTCGGGAAGGTGGCCGACGATCCTGACGGCGCGGCGGCGCTCGAAAGGTGGATCGCCGATCGGGATTACCTTCTGGCCGGCAAGACCCCGCCGGGCGACAAGACCGCGTTGACCATCGGCGATATGGTCAACCTGTACTTGGAAGCCAGGGACGCGGACGTCACCGCGGGGGAGCTATCCTCGGACGCATTCGAGTGCTACACGAGAACGGCGCGGCGACTGATAGCGACGTTTGGCCGGCGCCGACAGGTGGTCGACCTCGGCCCCGACGACTTCCGGGGGCTGCGGGCCGCATTGGCCAAAGAGTACGCACCGACCACTCTGATGGCCGAGATCGCCAGGACACGGGCGTTTTTCAACTGGGCCGTTCGTGACGAGCTGGTCGAGCGGGTGCGGTTCGGCGAAGGACTCAAGGCACCCTCGGCGCGTACGTTGTTGACGGCCCGCAACGCGGACCCGCCCAAAATGCTCGAAGTTGCCGAGCTACGTCAGGTGATCGACCAGGCCCCCGCCCCATACAAAGCGTACATCCTCTTGGGTGTCAACGCGGCCTATGGGGCCCATGACGTCGCCACCTTGCCACGGAAGGCCATCGACCTTGACGGGGCGTGGGTCACCCATGCGAGGCCCAAAACGGGCGTGGCGAGACGCTGCCCGCTGTGGCCGGAGACGGTGCAGGCCATTCGCGAAGCCCTGGCCGTCCAAGTCGCCCCCGAGGCCCCAAAATACGAACACCTCGCATTCCTGAACAAGGACGGCAGGCCGTACGACAATGGCCGCACTTCGCGTATCGGCGTCTGGTTCGGAACCCACCTGCGGCGTCTGGGGCTCTATCAGCCGCGACTTGGCTTCTACGTGCTGAGGCGTGTCTTCCGAACCGTGGCCGACGCAACCTTAGATCAAGCGGCTTGCGACGTGATCATGGGACACACAAGGCACGACATGGCGTCTGTCTACAGGCAGGGAGTCGACGACAGCCGTCTCCAGGCAGTGACCGACCACGTTCACGCGTGGCTGTTCGACGACGCCGACGACGGGCAGGGTGAGGAGCCCGACGTGGTGCCATTTTCGCGGATCGGGTAGAATGAACGCGACGGGCTAGGGTGTCTGACCCCGAAAGCCCGCATCCCAACGGGTTGCCCGTCGTTTTTTCTGTTTGGGAATCGCCAATGGGAGGGCGAAACTGTGACAAAATCAACGGCAGCAGAAGCTACTCGGCAACAGCAATTTAAGCTGGCGTGGGCAGAGCACTGGATTTACCGCAAACTCTTCAAGTGGTATGCCGGCGCGTATCTGAAAGCGAAGTCACCCCGCCCACCGTGGAATCCACCTGCTTTCGAGCCGGCGATGCGAAAGATAATCGCGCGGGCAAACGCGGAATGGACGGAGTTGACGGGATTGCCCGCGATGGACGCGTGCGACCCCACTACATGGTGGACGGCGGCGATTGCGGCGGGGCGGGAGGGGCAGCCCGTGCCGAACGTGCGCGTACTATCCTCCCGAGCGTTGGTCGAGATCATCTTGCCGTGGGCGTTGGCGCTGCCGGCGGCGACCGAGCAGACGGCGGCGGGGGCGCAAGCCAAGCCCACCGAGTCGGCCGACATCGGGTCGGAAGAGCGAGCCCTGGCGTTGCTTCTCAAGCACCCCGAATGGAGCCAACAAGCCATGGCCGAAGCCGTGGGTGTGAATCGGACGACGCTCTACAGATTCGAGCGGTACCAGGCTGCACGGGGAGCCCTCCAAGGGGGCAAGGCCGATATTCCGCGTGGGTCCAAGGACAAAAACGGACATCTCGAGGCGTGGGAATGCGACACTTTTTGCGACACTGACGACTGACAAAGCCTATAATTCTCGGCCTTTCTGGCTGTCGCAACGCGACACATAGGCGACACTCGCCCATTCTCCAGAAGCTTTTTTTTTTGGAGAAAGGGTCAATGGCACGTACCGCAAAATCTGAGTGGCAGAACAGTCCTACCGCGTGGTTCGCAGTCCTGGAGCGTGCGAGGCTGACCGGCGATAGTTCGCTCGAACGCCGCGCTGTAGCTCAACTCGCACGACTCGGGGTGACCGTCCACTTTGAGCACGGGGACGGGAAGGAATCCACGCGTGAGGGGGCCCGTCGATGACTGAACGGAGATTCACCCCTCGCGAGATTGCCGAGAGCCGTGGAGTCAGTATCGACACGGTGCGGAGTTGGATCGCATCCGGGCAACTGCGAGCAACCAATCTCGCCCGGGCAGCTTCCAGCAAGAAGCCGCGTTGGCGGGTCTCCGAGAGCGACCTGGCCGCGTTTGAGGCGGCCAGAAGCAACTCGCCCCAGCCGAAACCCCAACGGCGACGGCGTCGAACCGGTCCGCCAGTCCGGGAGTACGTTTGATGGATACCACGATGAGCACACCCGCGGCGACGGGGCAAGCTGCGATCGGCTACCTTGAGCGCGGCTGGGCTCCGATCGATATTCCCTATCGGTCGAAAAACCCCAACCGCAACCGATGGCAGAAAGAGCGGCACACCGAAGCCGACTTGCAGCGGCGGTTCAATGGCCGGCCCAGGAATGTTGGCGTGCTGTTGGGCGCCCCGTCCGACGGTCTGATCGACATCGACCTCGACCACATGGTCGCCGTCGAAATGGCCCCCGACCTTCTGCCGCCCACGGCGTCGACGTTCGGCAGACGGAGCAAGCCCCGGTCGCACTACGAATACCAGGCGACCGGGCCCATCGCGACGAAGAAATGGAAAAGCAAAGTCTACGGCACGTTGGTGGAGTTGCGGTCGACCGGATGCCAAACGGTTTTCCCCGGTTCGGTGCACGAATGCGGAGAGCCTATCGAGTGGGTCGAAGATGGCGACCCCGCGAAGATTGACCCCGACCACCTCACCACCGAGGTAGGCAAGCTGGCCAGCGCCGTGATGGCCAAGCTGGAAGTGCAGAAGGTCGACAAATGTTTCTCCGCAATGATGCGACTGACCGACCCTGACCACGGCGACGGATCGCTGCGGCTCCTGAAAGCCGCACGGCTGGCCGTGGAGCACGACTTGACCGATCAACAGGCCCTCGACTGCATCGGCAAGTATGCGCACGAGAGGCCGTTTGCGAAGCCGTGGGG
>JABMRP010000408.1 GCA_013202535.1 Planctomycetota bacterium | reverse complement strand
CGCGGAGATGTCAGTAGCGAAATCAGAACTATGTTATAGGCTTTCATCCGGCCGCCCCCACGTAGTAGGTGTCAGGTAAAAAACGACTCTTCTGCAAATTGCTCCAGTCAATTATAGCATCATAGTACATGTCTACGACCCGTGACGCGACGATGGGGAGAATTCCGGGGACACGAACCGATTATGGACGTTTAAGTAATTTGGGCGGCCGGCCGGGTTTCTAGGGGGAATTCTATCCAGCGAGCTCCAGTCAATCCGAGACCGGGGTGAACATGTCATCGGTGGTCAGCCCTAATTCCCGGGCCGTGGCGAGGCTGTAGTCGAGTTTGCCCATGTTCGGGTAGCGGCCGTTGGAGCCGAAACAGAACTTCACGCCGGCCGCCTTGGCGATCTTGAGGAAGCCGAGCTTGGGGAGTTTGAAGCCCGAACTGATCTCGAAGGCCACGCGGTGTTTCACGGCCGTCTCGGCCACGCGGCGGACCCGCGCCGGGGTCCAGTAGGTGTCGTAATCGGCGGCTAGCGGAGCCGGCAGCCACGAGGTATTGCCGAGCACGTCGATCGGCTGCTTCTCGATGATCGCGACGTACCAGTCGACGTATCGGTCCATGAACGCCTGGCGGTCGGCCATCTCGACCCGCGTCTCGACGTCGGCCGACCAGAGCTTCACCCGCTGTCCGTCTCGGCCGGGAAAGGTCATCGCGTCGGTCAAGACGTAGTCGAGCCGGGCGAGCATTTTCTTGGAGAAGCAGCCCATCCAGTCGTTCCATTCGGTCTGCACGCCCCGGTAGACGGGCTTGCCCTGGAGCATATCCAGATAACGCCCCAGTTCCTCGTCGTTGCTGAGCACGACCGGATAGTCGTTTTCCTTGGTGCCGGCGTGTTCGACGATCCCCAGCTTGACGTTTCGCTGCCGGCCGATCTCCAGCGCCTTGTCGATCGTGCTGTTGTCGAGATGGACGTGGAAATCGATGCGTGGCAGCTTCGCGCCGGCGGCGGCTTCGGCCGGCTCCGCGCCGCGCGTGAGCCCGGGCATCAGAAGCCCCGCGGCTCCGGCGGCGAGAAAGTGTCGGCGAGAGATAAGGGTGCGACGTTCGCTCCGCGTGTCACGAGATGTTCGGTCCGCTGACTCCCGGTGGTGGATCATCGTAGGTTCCCTTTGGGTTGGTGGCGGATAACAGGTCGGTTCCATGATAGCCGCTGGGTTGTTCCAGACGAATGACGGTCATCAAGGCCCTCTCGGAGAAACGCTGCGGAGAATCAGGGGGTGCCGATGCAGTAGAGCACCTCCCGCCGCCGGTCCTCGTCGTAATGGGCCACGCGAAGGTAGATGCGGTTGCCGCAGATCGTTGGGCTGGCGAACATCTCGTCGCCGAGTTGGTTTTCGGCGACCAACTCATACTTCTCGGGGTTCGGCTTGAAGACAAACGTCTTGCCGTTTTCGCTGGACAAGTAGATGTGACCGCCGGCCAGCGTGGGCGAAGCACTGAAACCGCCGTCCAGTTTCGCGGTCCAGGTCTCCTTGCCCGTCTCCGCCTCCCAGCAGTAGAGTTTTCCGTTGTCGGTCACCGCGTAGAAATGGCCTTCGAGGGAGAGGATCGAGGTGCTGTAGATCCACGCGTCGCTTTTCCATACGATTTCGCCGGAGCCATCGGCGCGAACGCACAGTGTTCGAGTTTCCGCATGGCTGCGATATCCGCCGCTGGCCACGACCAGATCGTCATGCAACGCAGCCGTGCCGACGGTCAGCTCGGCGGTACCCTCGGCCGACCAGAGCATCTTGCCCGTGTCGGGGGAGTAGCCGGCCAGCATCTCGCAGCCGGAGATGAGCAGTTGGTCGCGCCCGGCAACGTGGACGATGCGGGGCGACGCGTAGCTATCGAATTCCGGGCGTTTGGCGCGCCAGGCGATCTTGCCCGACTTGCGGTGGACCGCCGCCAGGAAACCGCCTCCCGAATGATCGGCGGCCACGATGACCAGCGACCGGTAGACTGCCGGCGAAGCACCGTACCCGAACCACGAGTTGAACGGCCCGGTGTCGGTCTGCCAGAGTTGTTCTCCGTCGAGATCGAGCGCGGTGAGCCAGATCTTCCGGTCGTTCAGGAAGGCGGCAAACACTCGGGTTCCGTCGCACGCCACGGTGGGCGCGGCATGGCTGGCGTCTTTGTGAACTTTCTTCTCGAAGTGTCCGCGATGGACGTCGGTCTTCCAGAGCTGTTTGCCCGAGGAGCGATCGTAACAGAGGACGGACTGGACCTTCGCTTCCTCGTCGGCGGTGGCCAGAAAGACACGGTCGCCCACCACCGTCGGCGAGGCATGACCGCGACCGGGAACTTCGGCCTGCCAGATGACGTTCTCCGTCGGGCTCCAACGAACGGGCACTTCCTGCTCGGCGGCGATCCCGTCGCACGTCGGACCGCGCCACCAGGGCCAATCGTCGGGGGCAAACTCCGCCGGAGCAAGCTCCTCCATCGGACCGCTCTGCTCGACCGAAATGGCATCCACCTCCGGAGTCGGCCAGCGGTGGAAGAAGATCAGGTAGACACCGCCGCCGGTGCAGAGTATCAAGGCAACAATCGCGAGAATGATCCAGACAACTCGCTTCTTCATGCGACAACCTTCCTCACGGGATATTACGGGTTTTCGGCCATTCTCAACTCGGCAACAACCGCCCGATGGTCGGAGACGACCTCGGCAATGTTCTTGTATTCGACGAATTCCAACGACGGCGAGATCAGAATCCAATCGAGCCGCCGGTCCGACGACACAAACGTGCCCAACGCCTCGGCGGCCGGCTCGAAAGCTTTCAGGTCGAGTTCCCGGGCCAAATAACGAAGCGGGTTCTCGGCCCGTTGCTCGGAATCCTGTTGCTCGGAATCCTGTTGCTCGGAATCCCGTTGCCAGGAATCATTGAAATCGCCCACCACGATCAGGGGGACCTCAAGCTTCGACAATCGAGTGATCATCTCCCGCACCTGCCGCTGGCGAACCGACTGCCGGGAGAAATCCAAGTGGACCGAAACCACGCATACCCGCGAGTCCGGGTCGCCAGGCCAGGCTACGGTCGCCGAGATGTACCCCTTGGGCAGCGTCGGCGGGGACGAAGGAAACGTCACCGACCGCCCGTCGGCCATGGGGAGCCTGGACAACAAGGCGGTGCCGTAGGAGAGCCCCAGCCCGCAAACGTGTTCACCACGCAGGCAATGCGGGAAGCCGGCCCCGCGGGCCAGATACTCGACGTGGTCGAAGTTGCCGCTCCAGATCGAAGGGCCATCGGCCTCCTGCAGGGCAACGACGTCGGGCTTTCCGCCGGCAAGCATCGCAGCCACTTCGTCGAGATTCGAGCGGATCGTTTCCGGCGACAGAAGCGCCTGGTGGGCGCCGTCCTTTCGGCCGTGCGCCAGATTGAGGGTCATGACCGTCAGCGACCGCCTCTGGCCATCAACCGGCTCGCTCTGGGACGGGTGATCGACCGGGGAGGGAGGATCCGATAACGCCACGTCCGCCGGGCCGCGCGTGGCCAGGCAAAACCCAACCACCAGAACCGCGGCCACCGCCGCCAGAATCAGGCAAACGACAAGCATTCGTCGCACCCTCCTTCGCAGGGGGGTGATTTTCTTCCGGCCGACAGGCTCCTCGGCGGTGCTTTGGGTGGCACGGTCTTTGGGATCGTTGGTAGACGACATCGTTCTTATTGGTGAAACATGGAATCGGTGGCCGCAGCGCCATCGTATGAGGCCGACTCGGCAACACCGTCGAGTGGACACACCCGTATGCTACTTCACCGCGACGGGCTGTGCGACCCCCCTGCGGTTCGTCGCCGCGGTTGCGTGGCTCGCCGGGTAACGTCGAGAAACTCGAGGCCGCCGTACTTCGTGGGGACAAAGCACTCATCTTCAAGCAGACCGAGGTCCGTTTGGAGATAGTGGTCCAGGACCAATCGGAACGTATTGACCGGGGTCATGTCGTCGTAGAGTCCGAGGTCGACTCCGGGCGGCACGTAGATTGCGCTGAGAATCGAAAACCGCTCGCGCAAGGCGGCGTCGGTCAGTTCCCTTTCGGCTTTTCCCGAGGCGTTTTCGGGTTTGCCGGCCAGGCTGAACAGTTCGTTGTCGCAGGTGATCG
>JABMRP010000407.1 GCA_013202535.1 Planctomycetota bacterium | reverse complement strand
TCTCCGGCGTGACTTCCACGGGTTTGTTCTTCACGGGTGCGCCCTCCGTCGTTTCATTCGATGTGCCGGGAAAGATGCCCATGCAAGCGAGGGCATGGCACCCGACTTTCCGTAACAGAAACTAATCCGGCACCGCGTAGCTGTAAAGGTGCGATCCACCGGCGAAGTAGATGCGGCCGTTGAGCAAGCTGCCGCCGGTGTAGCCATAGCCGGGCGTGCCGGCCAGGACGATCGGGGCAAGGAGAACAGCTTTGCTCACGATCGCCACCTGTGAGTCTCCTGCCTGGGGGGGGAGGGAACGCTGATGCACGGGGGGGAGGGAATACTGATGCGCGGGGGGCAGGACCCATTGTCGCGGCCCGATTTCCCACGGTCAAGGGATGGCCGGACGAGCGAGCCTCTCCGAAAAGCCGGAGGCCCAAGCCGGCGACCTAAGCGCCGATGAACCGCAGCAGGACGCGAATTCGGCCTTGCCGCCGGTGCGTTGGTTTGGGAACATCTCGGATCATTTGTTGGAGTTCCTCCTGCCTCCGTCTCGCGCGGCGGGCAAACGAACAGCCGATGAGGGGCAGCCGGTCGATAGGATAGCGTAACTCCCGTTTTGAACAGGAGATAAGTCGACCTCCATAAGACCGGAGACTTTGACTAAACTCGCCCATCCGTGCGAGCCGATCTGGGCGACGATACCCCCGGGCGCGGGAAAGCTCTCTGGGATTTCGTAAGCTGGGGGGGCTGCTTCGTCTGGGAACAATCGGCAACCATCTTTTCCGCAGGTCTTTATGTCTTTGCTCTTCAACCCGTTGGGTCCGTCATGAACATTATGGAGATCGTTTCCGGCCCGGGAGTCAACGGCGCTATCTACCATTGCCTCATGCTCAGCCGGGAGTTGGTTCGCCGCGGCCACCGGGTCACCATGGTCTGTCCTCCGGACGCGTGGATTGCCAAGCAACTGGCCTCGGACCCCGTGGAGATTATCGAGTCGGATTTGCACCGATGGCCCCTCGGCGAGCTTCGGCGGATCGCGGCCATCGCCCAAGAGCGGCAAATCGACGCCGTACACACGCACATGAGCCGGGCGCACTTCTTCGGCGTTCTCTTGCGCTGGTTCGCCGGCATTCCGTGTGTTGCCACGGCCCAGAGCCGCCATATTCAGTTGCACTGGATGTTCAACGATCGGGTGATCGCCGTCTCCGACACCACGCGGCGCTACCACCGAAGCTACAATTTCGTGCGGGCCGCCCGCATCGTCACGATCCACAACTTCATCGACTACGATCGGTTGGCCAGCGTCTCCGAGGAAGCGGGCGCGAAGTTCCGCGCCTGGATCGGGGCGGAGGACGGTGATCTCTTGATCGGAGTGATCGGCAGCGTCAACCGCAGGAAAGGGCAGCTCGACTTGGTGCGGGCGATGCCGAAGATTCTGGCCGAGGCGCCTGAGGCAAAGTTAGTGCTCGTGGGCGACCTTTTCGAGCTCGACTACGCCGATCGAATCAAGTCCACGGTGGACTGGCTGGACCTCGGTTCGCGCGTCGTGCTGACCGGTCACCGGAACGACGTGTGCGACGTCCTCTCCGGGCTGGACCTGATCGCCCTGCCGTCGAACGAAGAGAGCCTGCCGCTCTCGCTCCTGGAGGCGATGGCGGCCGGCTTGCCGGTCGTGGCCACGACGGCGGGCGGCATTCCGGAATGCGTCGCGCACGGCGAAACGGGAACGCTGGTTCCCCCGGCCGACGTCGATGCCCTGGCCGAGGCAATCATTCCCCTGCTCCGCGATCCTTCGCTTCGCCGCCGGTACGGAGAGGCCGGACGCCAACGCGTGCGCGAGTATTTCTCGCCCGACGTGCAGACCGCGCGGATCGAATCCGTTTTCGCCAGCGTCGCGGGACGGGCCTGGGCGGCTTGAACTTTCGCGGCTCCGTCTAGTGGTCTGTCCAATCGGAAACGACGGGTGGCATGCAACGCCGTCCAGTGTTTGGCTGTTTTTGGCGTGGGAAGTGATTGCTATTGGAGAAGTTAGGGCC